>NZ_JAEMGT010000077.1:0-18190 GCF_017655185.1 Rahnella sp. ChDrAdgB13
GCGAGAGAGGATTCGAACCTCCGACCCACTGGTCCCAAACCAGTTGCGCTACCAAGCTGCGCTACTCGCCGAATGGGGCGCATCTTACTGCGACCCCCTCAGAGCGTCAACGGCTTTTTCAGACATCCGAACTGACTGACCAGATTTTATCCGATACGCCGCCAAAATGACCTACAACTGCTGTTCTGACTGAGGTTTTGCACACCAGTTGTTCGCCGGATTGATGCCGCCGTCTGGCGACGTATAACCCAGACAGCCCAGAATCGAATCGAACAGCTCAACGTGACGTTTCTTCGCGCCCACTCGCTGCTGTGCCTGTAACTGCTCAAACGCCCGTTTATGATCAGGCTGTTCGAGGAAGCTGTCGGACGCCCACACCATCATCGGCACCCGGAACTGCTCCGGCGGCGCCATTTCGCGCGGCGTGCCGTGCAGGTGTGAGTTTTCATCGATAGATTCACCGTGGTCAGCAGCATAAAACACCAGTGCTTTTTTATCGCGCAGCTGATCAATCACGCTGTCGATAAAGGTGTCGGTATACAACACGCTGTTATCAAAGGCGTTAATCAGCTCGGCTTTGCTACAGGTGTTGCCCATACATTCCGGGGTAAAACGGGCATAGCTGCGCGGATAACGCTGGGAGTACATGTAATGCGAGCCTTTGGTATGCAGAATCACCAGATGTTTGCCTTTCGGATAGTTCTTCAGCGATTCCTGTAATTCATTCACCAGCAGCATGTCATCGACCGGTTTACCGTCGTTGCGCTTCTCTGATGCAATAATTTCGCGGAAAGAGAAGTTATTGGTATCCGCATTATTGTAGAACCACAGCTCGCTTTGCATCGCGAACAGTTCAGACGTAAAGCCCAGAGACTTCATCACGGCAAAAATATTCTGCTCTTTCAGGGTACGCTGCGGATTATCCGCCGTTCCGCCCTCACGCACGAACATACAGCGCAGCGACAGTTTGGTCGCCGTATCGCATGACGTGCCGCGGAATGCCACCAGGTTTTTCTCTTTCGACAGACGCGGCGTAGTGTCGCGCTCATAACCCAGAATCCCTAAGTGATCCCAGCGGGTGGTTTCACCGATGATAAACACGACATAGGTATCGTCGATATCGGCAGGCGGCACATAGGTAAATTTCTTCGCCGGATCAAAGTAATTGCTCGCGTCCTGACTCTCATCAACCTGCGTATAGGCGTATAAACCCAGCGCGGCCAGCCAGTTAGAAGGCAGATACGAGTGCGCGACGACGCCGCCGTAGCTTGGCAAATCGATATTGGTTTTTTTCTCATTCACGCTCTGCGCATGATCGAGCGTACGCAGCGGGATCCAGACCAGCGCCGCCGCCATCAGTAGCACAAGCAGGGGCAACGCACGTTGCCCCGGTGTTTTCATCTGCTCGATCAATGTCAGACTCAGGTTGTTTTTCCAGATGATGAACAGCGGCACCGCACTGACCAGCGCCATCCAGATAAACAGATGCAGCCCGATGATTTCCTTACTGAGATCGATATCCGTCGTCATGACCGAAACCACAATGCCGTACCCGATCACGACGTTGAACATCACCATGTAATAACTGGCTGCGACAGAAATCAGAACCAGCAACGAGGCTATAACGCGGAAAAACAGTTTTCCCCCCAGCGAAATTAAACGCAGAACGAAAAAGGTGAACAAAACGATGGCACACACTTCGGTGACCGCCTGAACCAGTTCAGCGGAGGTGAAATGATTGACCAGAGCGGCAAAGCGACGCTGGAAAACGGAGACATTCAGGAAAATGCCAATGTAAATCGCTAACAATAAAGAGATATTTTGTTGCGATAGAGTCTTCACTCTATTCATGAATTGTTACTTATCCAGTATGTTTTTTAAAATTCCGAATCATTGTGACATGTTTAAAAGAGACTGGTTCACGGAATATGCTGAGATTGAGGTTTTATGCGGCTTTCAGGATATTTCTGCCGTTATATGGCGTCTTACCCCTTTGCGAAAAAGCAGGGAATTTTACTTAAAAAAAAGGAGGCCTTAGCCTCCCTGCGGGTATTACTTTATTATTTTATGGATATCTGAAAAGCGGCCCCTGGTGAAGGCGCTAATTCTAAAACGTTATTTTACGTTCAGTGTGACGTCGATGTTGCCACGGGTTGCATTGGAGTACGGGCAGACCTGATGGGCTTTCGCCACCAGCGCTTCGGCTTCACTGCGCTCAAGGCCCGGCAGGGTGATATCCAGCTGTACTTCAATACCGTAACCGCCTGGAATGGCGCCGATGCCTACCGCGCCTTCAATTTTGGCATCCGCAGGGATCTTAATTTTTTCCTGAGCGGCAACGGCTTTCAGTGCACCGAGGAAACAGGCGGAATAGCCCGCTGCGAACAACTGCTCAGGGTTGGTGCCGCCGCCCATACCGCCCATTTCTTTTGGAACACCCAGTTTGACGTCAAGAACGCCGTCGTCAGAAGTCGCACGACCATCACGACCGCCGGTGGCTGAGGCATGAGCACGATACACAACTTTTTCAATAGACATATTTCGTTCCTTAATCATTGAGAGCCAGAAAATATTAAACTATTTAATAGCACACTACTTATTAGATTCTATCAAACGAGTCTGTGTTGTTCCTTCAGACTCGTCTGTTTAACATGCTTCCTGCAAAGCAGACCCTTACGCTTTATCCTGAAGCTTAGCCCGTAAGACTTCGAGCTGCTGCTTCAGCGCCACAATTTCACCGACCTCACAGTCTGTCGCACACAATATGGCTTCGGGAATGCCCTGTGCTTTTTCGCGCAGCGCCCTGCCTTCGGCGGTCAGGGAGATAATCACCTGACGCTCATCCGCTTTCGCCCGCTGACGCATCAGCAAACCGGCAGTCTCCAGACGCTTTAACAGCGGCGTTAACGTGGCCGAATCGAGAAACAGTTTTTCGCCGATTTCAGACACCGTGACTTTATCACGCTGCCAGAGCACCAACATCACCAGATATTGCGGGTAAGTGAGATCGAGCTGCCCGAGCAATTTACGGTAAACCTTATGCAATGCCAGATTCGCGGAGTACAGCGCGAAGCACATCTGTTGATCCAGATGCAGCATGCCGTTTTGGGTTGAGTCGGTGTCTGTTGTCATGTTCATGCCGCCAATATATATAGTGCACGATATTATCGCAAGCGCTTTTTATCCTTTTCTAAACCCGCCGGTTCAGAAGCCTTCAATTCGCTGCAACATATACGGATAAAACGGGTTAGAGGAAACACGCATCAGCTGATCCATACTCACGACCAGCGCGCCGCTCTCTCCCCGTGCGGCCAGTGTTCCCAGCCGGACTCCAAACTGTACCGGGCCTTGCGGATTACGTCCGTAAAGTGAATCGTCTGTCGGGAAAGGCAGCGCCACATGCGATAACGAATAGAATTCCGACGGATAATTCAGCCCGAGCGGCATGACCGCCGCACTGTTCTGCCCCGCCAGCGTGATTTTCGCCACCGTTGCCGCATCATCCGGTGAAGCATTGGTGATCACTGTCGTCTGATACGCGCGCGGCGGCGCAGGCAACAGCCGCTCTGCCGCGGTTTCTGAAGACGGACGCAGCAACGGGCCGACGTACGCACTGCGGTTTATATCAAACAATACCAGTTGGCTGCCGTTCGCAGGGAGCTGATTAAACAGCGCCGTCACCACTGCACGGGCGCTGACCGTAGAATCGACCACCGACTGAAAAGCCAGCACCGGCGGCAGTTGCGCCAGCTTACCAGACTCCGCGTCTTTACTGATCTGCTGCTGCAAAACATGGGTCAGCAGATAAGACTGACGCGCCGCTTTCACCGGGAATGAATTGTATTTGAAGGGATTAAATTCCGGCATCAGATTCAGCCAGGCGGTTTTGGCAAAGGCCGGGAAAATCGCCGGCCAGCCCGCATAACCGGCAAAGCGCGCAAAACTCGTTACGCCAATCATCGGAGAAATCAATACTACGCGCGAAGGCCGCGCCAGCGCAGGATCATCTAGCGAATCCAGCGTGTATTTCATGGCAAGCGCGCCACCGTTTGAGAAGCCCACCAGTTGCAGCGGCACATCCGGTCCGGCTACACGCCGTGCCTCACGGATTGCCAGCCTTGTCGCGGCGAGCCACTGTTCCCAGTCCACGCGGGTCAGACCGCCAGGCACCGTTCCATGGCCGGGCAAACGGATACCGACCGCCACAAATCCGCGACGGCGATAATCCTGCGCAATATGCCGCAGGCTGTAAGGCGAATCGGTCAGACCGTGCAACAGCACCACCGCCCCCACCGGTTTTCCATCGGGCATCAGCTCATAAGACCGGTTCCAGTCCTGCGCAAAATGTTCGGGATAAATCGGGCTGCGGTCGTAATAACGGTTCAGCGGGATGCGGTCTTCCCTGTCGAGTTTGTCCGTCACTTCCTGCTTCACTTCTGCAAACGCCTGCTGCTCGGCGCGCAGATAGGCCGCCCAGTCGCTTTTATCGAGCTGCGTGGCACTCAGTTCGTCCGGCACCAGCTTGTGCCACGGCTCAAGCGGCGGCCCCTGTAAGGCGTCATAAGTCCGCACACCCAAAAGGGTAATGATCACCAGAATCAGCGCCAGTAACAGTTTTTTCAGACGTTCAAAAAGACGACGAAGTTGTATCAAGTCGGAAGTTCCTCTGGCCAATGCTGAGCGGTATGCACAAGCCTGACGATTTGAATTTCTGTATCTGTAATGCGATATACCATTCTGAAATGAGCACGGATTATACATTCCCTCGTGCTGGCAACACGCCCTGCGGCATACATGGCGGGACGCTGAAAAATGCGCTCAGCGGCGGCATCAAAGTCATCATCAAGTTCAATGGCAGCTTGAGGATTTTCACGCGCGACATAACTGAATATAGACCCGCGATCTTCCTGCGCATGGGGTTTCCATACCAGCATTTTGGTCATCCGTTACTTTTCCTGTTTCTTAAGTAACGCGGCTTTCCGGGCAGCAAACTGCGCCTTCACCTCTTCGTGAGGAATTGCCGGGCGCGGATCATCTAATGATTCCTGAACCCGCTCGCGAAACCAGAGATCATACGTGGCTTCATCCATCGCCGCCGCTTCATGCGCGCGTTTAAGTGCGGCTGACCGGTCAGGTCGCGTTCCTTTACCGCTACCTTCAGGATCATAGTCGGTAATATCCACTTCGAACTGCTTTATTCCCATGTCTTTCAAATAAGCCGCCACGGTGTCAAAGCGTTTGAAAACCCGAACCTTGCCACTGCGCTGGGCGATAAGTGTGCGCTGATGCTCGCCGTATGTGATCATGATTACCCATCCTCCCTGTTGCGCGACCACCTTTAACCGGCTGACGGCGCCAGCTTCTGCCAGACAAATTAATGTGGAATGGTCGATCGTTTCCTTAGACATAACCCTGCAGCCTCTCTGCAAACAATAATAAATCATCTGTTCATACAACTATATACCGACACCACTCACGAGCTACGTTTATCTTTTCGATGCGAGGCATCGCGCAAATTTTCGCCCCATTTTTGTTCAGTTGCATTCCGGCCATGGTGCAACAAATAGACGATGCGGTCATGCGACAACAATTAAACTTAATAAATTCAAAGGTTAATAATCTGGCACAGGCTTTGCTTAGATGAATTCAATCTTGTATACCAGATGGGATTCCAAAATGCTTTCAGCTTCAGACACCGTCGCATCACCGTATCGTGGTTTTACCCTTCGGGAATGGCAGCAGCATTATCGCAGTGCGCCGGACAGCCTGCGCACCACGCTTTCTCTGGTTCTGGGAAGCCTGAGTAAGGCCGACAATGCCTGGATTTATCTCGCCACAGCAGAGCAGCTTGAAGCGCAAATCATTCGTCTGGAAACCCTTCTCGCTCAGGCCGAAGGCTCGCTGAGCACCCTGCCATTGTTTGGCGTGCCGTTCGCCGTCAAAGACAATATGGATATCGCCGGCTGGCCGACGACGGCGGCCTGTCCGGCATTTGCCTACACCGCAGAAGCGGATGCCAAGGTTATCGCCAATCTGAAGGCCAGAGGCGCGGTGGTGGTCGGCAAAACCAATCTCGATCAGTTCGCCACCGGACTGGTCGGCACGCGCTCCCCTTACGGCGCAGTGCGCAATACGTTCAATCGGGATTACGTCAGCGGCGGTTCCAGTTCCGGTTCAGCCTCCGTTCTGGCACGTGGTCTGGTGGCGTTTTCACTGGGCACCGACACCGCCGGTTCCGGGCGCGTTCCGGCAGGCTTTAATAATGTCGTCGGACTGAAACCGACCAAAGGCTGGCTGTCGAATACCGGCGTGGTTCCGGCCTGCCGTCTGAACGATGCCGTCTCGATTTTCGCTCTCACCGTGGGCGATGCTCAAACCGTCGCCCACGCCGCAGGCGGATATGATGCCGCCGATGCTTATTCACGGAAAAATCCCCATACCGCGCCGGTGGCGTTTTCCGCCCGGCCGCGCATCGCTATCCCCGATCGCGTGGAATTTTTTGGTGATGAACTGGCACAGGCAGCGTTCAGCGAAGCACTCGATCGCCTGCGCCATAATGGCGTGACGCTGGAAATGATTGATTTCACGCCGTTTCGTGAACTGGCGGAGCAACTGTATTACGGCGCATGGGTGGCGGAACGCACCGTCGCTGTCGGTAAGATTTTCGAAGATAGCCCGGAAGTGATGGACCCGGTAGTACGGGAAATTGTCGCCAGCGGCCTGAACTACAGCGCGTGCGATGCATGGCGGGCGGAATATTTGCGCGCTGAGCTCTCACGCAAAATCAATCAGGTGCTGGAAGGGTTTGATGCGCTGGTTGTGCCGACCTCCCCGACCATCCGCACCCAGGCAGAAATGGGGCAGGAGCCGGTGCTCTATAACTCGCAGTTCGGTATTTACACTAACTTCACTAATCTGGCGGATTTATCCGCGCTGGCGCTGCCCTCCGGTCTGCGGGCAGACGGTCTGCCCGCCGGTATCACGCTGATCGCTCCCGCCTGGCACGACGATGCGCTGGCCAGTTTTGGCCGTCAGTGGCAGCGCAGCCTGAGCCTTCCCCTTGGCGCAACAGGCCTTGCGATGAAGCCCGAAGAATTCATGACTCCCGCGCCGGTCAGTGCCGCCAGCGTGCGCGTCGCCGTGGTCGGCGCACATCTGACCGGTATGCCGCTCAATTTCCAGCTCACCAGCCGGAACGCCGTTCGGGTCGAACAAACGACCACCGCCGCCACCTACAAACTTTACGCCCTCGCCAACACTACGCCGCCGAAGCCAGGACTGGTACGGGCTGAAAGCGGCAGCGCGATTATCGTCGAATTGTGGGATATCCCGCTGGCACGTTTTGGAGAATTCGTCGCCGAAATCCCGGCACCGCTCGGTATCGGATCGCTCGAACTGGCCGATGGACGCATCGTAAAAGGTTTTATCTGCGAGCCGTGGGCGATTGGCGAAGCCACCGATATTACGGCGTCTGGCGGCTGGAGAAGTTACATCCAGAGCCTGAATTCATCACCGGTTAAAAGCTGAGGGCGCGCATATGTTTAACACCGTTTTAATTGCTAACCGTGGCGAAATCGCCTGCCGCGCCATCCGCACGCTGAAACGTCTGGGCGTCACCAGCGTGGCCGTTTATTCCGACGCTGACCGGAATGCGCCACACGTCACGCAGTCGGATATCGCCATTGCGCTGGGCGGTGAAAAGGCCAGCGAAAGCTACCTGATGATCGACAAAATTCTCGCCGCCGCGAAGGAAACCGGCGCACAGGCGATTTATCCGGGATACGGATTTTTATCCGAAAGCGCCGAATTCGCCGACGCCTGCGAAGCCGCGGGCATTGTGTTTATCGGGCCCACTGCCGGACAAATCCGCGAGTTTGGTCTCAAGCACCGCGCCCGTGAATTAGCCGGCGCCGCGAATGTGCCCATGACGCCGGGCACCGGTTTGCTCGCCAGCCTTGAAGATGCGGTAAAAGCTGCCGCAAAAATTGGCTATCCGGTCATGCTGAAAAGCACCGCAGGCGGCGGGGGCATTGGCCTGACGCGCTGCGACAATGAAGACGCATTACGCGCCGCGTGGGACAGCGTGAAGCGTCTCGGCGAGCAATTTTTCCGCGACGCCGGAGTGTTTCTGGAACGCTTTGTCGATCGCGCCCGTCACGTTGAAGTACAGATTTTTGGCGACGGCAAAGGCCGCGTGGTGGCGCTCGGCGAACGCGACTGTTCGTTGCAGCGCCGCAATCAGAAAGTCGTGGAAGAAACGCCTGCGCCGAATCTGCCGCAGGCCAGCCGCGAAGCCCTGCACCGCGCCGCCGTGCAGCTGGGTAAATCGGTGAATTACCGCAGCGCCGGAACCGTTGAATTTATCTATGACGCCGAACGCGACGAATTTTATTTCCTCGAAGTGAATACCCGTTTGCAGGTTGAGCATCCGGTCACCGAAATGGTCACCGGTTTAGATCTCATCAGCTGCATGCTGAAAGTCGCCGCAGACGAGCCGCCCGACTGGCCTGCGATGGAAAAAACCCCGCAGGGCGCGTCGATGGAAGTGCGAATTTATGCCGAAGATCCGCTGAAGAATTTCCAGCCAAGTCCGGGCGTGCTGACCGAAGTGTTTTTCCCCGAAGATGTGCGCGTTGACGGCTGGGTTTCTACCGGCAGCGAAGTCTCCGCATTTTACGACCCGATGATCGCCAAACTGATTGTTCACGGCACCGACCGTCAGGACGCGCTGGCGAAAATGTCTGCCGCGCTTGCTGCTACACGTCTGCATGGTATCGCCACCAACATTGATTATCTGCGCCAGGTGGTCGCCACTCAGGTGTTCCGCGACGCCCAAATGTGGACGCGGATGCTCGACAGTTTTGCTTACGCGCCAAACGCCGTCGAAGTCATTGCGCCCGGCACGTACAGCAGCGTGCAGGATTATCCGGGACGCCTCGGTTACTGGGATATCGGCGTCCCCCCTTCCGGCCCGATGGACGATTTTGCCTTCCGTCTCGCCAACCGCATTGTCGGTAATCATCCTGATGCTGCCGGTCTGGAATTCACATTACAGGGGCCGGTGCTGCGTTTTCATTGTGACGCAATTATCGCCCTGACCGGCGCACGTTGTCCGGCAAATATTGCTGGCGAGCCGGTTTCTTACTGGCAGCCGGTGAACGTAAAAGCCGGTCAGACGCTGACGCTGGGCCGCGCCACGCAGGGGTGCCGCACCTATCTGGCGGTACGTAACGGATTTGATGTGCCGGTGTATCTCGGCAGCCGCTCGACCTTTGCGCTCGGGCAGTTTGGCGGCCATGCCGGTCGCACGCTGCGCGTCGCCGATATGCTGACCGTTTCTCAGCCGGAACTCGCGGCCTGCACCACGCCCGCACCGGTCGGTTTACCGCAGGCCGCTGCCGAAAATATCGTGTCGCCTTACGGCGATATCTGGAATATCGGCGTGCTTTACGGGCCGCACGGCGCACCGGATTTCTTCACCAAAGCATCCATCGACACCTTCTTCGAATCCGAATGGCAGGTGCATTACAACTCCAACCGCCTCGGCGTGCGGCTGCTCGGCCCGAAACCGCAATGGGCGCGGCAGGACGGTGGCGAAGCCGGTCTGCATCCGTCGAACGTGCATGACTGTGAATACGCCATTGGTGCAATCAACTTCACCGGCGATTTCCCGGTCATTCTGACCCGCGACGGGCCAAGTCTCGGCGGTTTTGTTTGTCCGGTGACCATCGCTAAGGCCGAATTATGGAAAGTCGGACAGGTGAAACCGGGCGATAAAATCCGGTTCCATCCGATCAGTTTTGAACAGGCCCAGGCACTTGAACTGGCGCAGCAGGGCACGATTGATTCGCTGATGCCTGTCAACGCGATGGCGCTGCCGGTGCCGTCGCTGCTGCCCGATACCACTGCTTCTGCCACGATACTTGCGGCGCTTCCTGCGACAGCCGACCGGCCTTCGGTGGAATACCGTCAGGCGGGCGACGGCTACGTGCTGATTGAGTACGGAGATAACGTGCTGGATCTGGCGGTGCGTATGCGCATCTACCTGCTGATGAACGCCATCAAAGCCGCCGGACAGCAGGGCATTGAAGAACTGTCGCCGGGCGTGCGTTCGCTGCAAATCCGCTATGACAGTGGCGTGCTGCATCAGACGGCGCTGCTGCAACATTTACTGACGCTGGAGCGCAATCTGCCTGATGTCAGCCAGCTCAAAATCCCGACCCGCATCGTGCATATGCCGATGGCCTTTGAAGATTCCGCCACACTCGGCGCAGTTGAACGTTATCAGCAAACCGTGCGTGCCGGCGCACCCTGGCTGCCGAATAACGTCGATTTTATCCAGCGCACCAACGGGCTGGCGAGCCGCGACGAAGTGAAAAACATCATTTTCGACGCCAGCTATCTGATCCTCGGGCTGGGCGATGTGTATCTCGGTGCGCCCTGCGCAGTGCCGGTCGATCCGCGTCATCGTCTGCTCAGTTCCAAATACAACCCGGCGCGTACTTTTACCGCCGAAGGCACGGTCGGTATCGGCGGCATGTACATGTGCATTTATGGCATGGATTCGCCGGGCGGTTATCAGCTGGTGGGCCGCACGTTACCTATCTGGAACAAGTTCCTGAAAAATGAACAGTTTAAAAACGGCGAACCGTGGCTGCTGCACTTTTTCGATCAGGTGCGTTTCTACGAGGTCAGTGAAGCCGAACTGGACATTCAGCGCGATGCGTTCCGCGAAGGCCGCGCACAAGTTCGTATCGAAGAGACCGAATTCGACTTTGCGCAATATACGCAATTTCTCGCCGACAACGCCTCCGATATTGCTGTTTTTCGCGAGAAACAGGCCCGAGCCTTTACCCGCGAAGTGGCGCACTGGCACGAAGCGGAAGGCGCCGCCGTGGAAGCCGCCGCCAACGCCGTGCAGTTAGTGGAGGACGATGCGGATCAGGACGGGCATCTCGTCAGCGCCGACCTGAACGGAAACGTCTGGAAAATCCTGGTCGAGCCGGGTCAGCAGGTCGAAGAAGGCCAGCCACTGATCGTTGTCGAAGCCATGAAAATGGAACTGTCGGTTACCGCGCCGTGCGCCGGCATCGTTCTGAAAATCAGTTGCCAGCAGGGTCGTCCGGTCGGTCCGGGTGATGCCTTGCTGTGGCTGGACGCAGCCGTTTAACGCTACCGACAAACAGGGAATATTTCATGCAACTGACGGGCTCTAAATCTTCACGCAGTAAAAGCCGTCCGGAAGGGCTGGCAGAACGTATTTATCAGCAACTGAAAGACGACATTTTCAGCTTCCGCCTGCTGCCGGGTGACCGGTTCAGCGAAAACGACATCGCTGACCGGATGGAAGTCAGCCGCACGCCGGTGCGTCAGGCGCTGTTCTGGCTGGAACACGAAGGTTATGTCGAAGTGTTTTTCCGCAGCGGCTGGCAGGTTCGTCCGTTCGATTTCGACTTTTTCGAGCAGCTTTACGATCTGCGCATCGTACTGGAACTGGAAGCGGTGAAACGTCTGTGCGCGCTGTCGCCGTCATTGCAGCCGTTACAACTGGCCGAACTGAAAGCGTTCTGGATTGACCAACCGCAGCTCGAAGACGGCCAGCGGGTTTCGCGTTATGACGAAGAGTTTCATATGACGCTGGTGGCGGCGGCGGGTAACGCCGAAATGGCGCGTATCCACCGCGAACTGACGGAGAAAATCCGCATCATCCGGCGTCTGGATTTCACCAAAGGTGAGCGCGTCAACGCTACCTATAAAGAACACGCGGGCATTTTGCTCGCCATCATCCAACAACAGACTGAGGAGGCACAGCGCCAGTTACACGACCATATTGCCGTCAGTAAAGCCGAGGTGCGCAAAATTACCCTGCATATGCTGCACCGGGCGCGGGCGGAGAGTGACGAGGGCAACCCGTCATGACTTTTTTAAATGTTTTTTCGACTTCCTACATAACAGCGTTCTCTTAACTTTTTCCAGAGGGTACATCTATGCAACGTCGACGTTTTATTAAAGCCTTTGCTCTTTCCGCCACCGTAGTCAGCATGGGTTTAGCCTGGAGCGCACAGGCTGCCGACACCATCAAAGTCGGTATCATGCATTCGCTTTCCGGCACCATGGCTATCTCCGAAACGCCGCTGAAAGACGTGGCGCTGATGACCATTGACGATATCAACGCGCACGGCGGCGTGCTCGGCAAAAAGCTGGAGCCGGTGGTGGTCGATCCGGCGTCTAACTGGCCGCTGTTCGCTGAAAAAGCCCGCCAGTTGCTGACACAGGATAAAGTCGCGGTGGTGTTCGGCTGCTGGACGTCGGTGTCGCGCAAATCCGTGCTGCCGGTGTTTGAAGAGCTGAACGGCCTGCTGTTCTATCCGGTGCAATACGAAGGTGAAGAGATGTCGCCAAATGTGTTCTACACCGGCGCCGCGCCTAACCAGCAGGCCATTCCGGCGGTGGAATATCTGATGAGTGAAGACGGCGGCGCCGCTAAACGCTTCTTCCTGCTCGGCACCGACTACGTGTATCCGCGCACCACCAACAAAATCCTGCGCGCCTTCCTGCATTCCAAAGGCGTGAAAGACAGCGATATCGAAGAAGTCTATACGCCGTTCGGTTACAGCGATTACCAGACCATCGTGTCCAACATTAAAAAATTCTCCGCAGGCGGTAAAACCGCCGTGATCTCCACTATTAACGGAGACTCCAACGTGCCGTTCTATAAAGAGCTGGCCAATCAGGGCGTGAAAGCCACCGACGTACCGGTGGTGGCATTCTCCGTCGGCGAAGAAGAACTGCGCGGCATCGACACCAAACCGCTGGTCGGTGACCTCGCGGCGTGGAACTACTTCCAGTCCGTCGATAATCCAACCAACAAGAAATTCGTTGCCGAATGGAAGGCGTACGCCAAAGCGCACAACCTGCCAAACGCCGGTACTGCGGTGACCAACGACCCGATGGAAGCCACCTATGTCGGCATCCATATGTGGGCGCAGGCGGTGGAAAAAGCCGGGACGACGGACGTGGATAAAGTCCGTGCCGCGATGGCCGGACAGACCTTCGCCGCACCGTCTGGTTTCACGCTGACCATGGATAAAACCAACCATCACCTGCACAAACCGGTGATGATCGGCGAAATCGAATCCAACGGTCAGTTCAACGTGGTCTGGCAGACCGACAAACCGATCCGCGCCCAGCCGTGGAGCCCGTACATCGCGGGTAACGACAAAAAGCCAGATACCCCGGTGAAAACGGCTCACTGATCAAGCTCCTTCGAATGAAGGAGTGGAAGGATAAACCGGTCAGCTCCCTCCCCTGCGAAGGGGAGGGTTGGGGTGGGGTATTAATGGCGACAGTGTTGTTTGCAAAACCCCCTCCCCGCCTCCCCCTTCGCAGGGGGAGGAGCAAACCAGCATCCACTTTATGCGGCGAGAACATTATGAGAATCCTCATCCGATCACTGCTTTTCCTGCTTTGTTGCCTTCCTTTGCTGGCCGAGGCGGGTGCGGCGAATGACTTTGCTGCCGCCAGCCGCAGTCAGCAGGCCACGTTATTACAGCAATGGGCGGCGGATCCGCAGCCGGAAAGGCTGCCGCTGCTCGAAGCGCTGAAGCAGGAAAACGTCGTCACCGACGAAGCGAAACATGCATTCATCCAGAACGGCGACCGGCTGACACCGCTGGAGGGCGACGTCAAACCACAGGGCGATACAAAAAAAGTCTGGCTGAACAACCGCCTGCGCATTCTGATTGCCAATGCCCTTTCCGCACATCGTCTGGTGAGCACTGACAGCACCGTCCGTTTACAGGCGGCCAGAGCCTTACAGCGCGAAGCGCAGGCCGATCAGTTGCCGCTGCTGACGCGTCGTCTTGAGCTGGAAAAAGACCGCACGGTTCACGATGCCCTTTCCATCGCGCTGGCGAATTTACAGCTGGCCGATGCCAGCCCGCAGGTGCGCCTGAAAGCCGTTGAACTGCTCGGCACCTCGGGCGATCCGGATACACAAGGCCGCCTGCAAAGTCTGACTGACCCGAAAACGGAGCCTGATGCCACCGTGCGCAATGCCGCACTGACCAGTCTGAAAGCCGTGCAGCATCGCCTGATGATCGGCGATTTACTCGGTCAGGCTTTTACCGGTTTATCACTTGGCTCAATTCTGCTGCTGGCCGCGCTGGGACTGGCGATCACTTACGGTTTGCTGGGCGTGATCAATATGGCGCATGGCGAAATGTTAATGCTCGGTTCTTACTCCACGTACATGGTGCAGTCGCTGTTTCAGCACTACGCGCCGGGGCTGCTGGCGCTGTATCCGCTGGTGGCGCTGCCGGTGGCGTTTTTTATTACTGCCGGAATTGGCATGGCGCTGGAGCGCACCGTTATCCGTCATTTATACGGTCGTCCGCTGGAAACCCTGCTGGCGACGTGGGGCATCAGCCTGATCCTTATCCAGGGCGTGCGCGTGCTGTTTGGCGCGCAGAACGTGGAAGTGGCGAACCCCGGCTGGTTGTCCGGGGGCATTCAGCTGCTGCCCAACCTGGTGCTGCCATACAACCGCATCGCGGTGATCATCTTCGTCATGCTGGTCCTCGGTCTGACCTGGCTGCTGCTCAACAAAACGCGGCTCGGCATGAACGTGCGCGCCGTCACGCAAAACCGTGCGATGGCGGCCTGCTGCGGCGTGCCGACGGGACGCGTCGATATGCTGGCGTTCGGCCTCGGTTCCGGGATCGCCGGTCTGGGTGGCGTCGCGCTGTCGCAGCTGAGCAACGTCGGCCCGGAACTTGGTCAGGGCTACATCATCGATTCCTTTTTAGTCGTGGTGCTCGGCGGCGTCGGACAACTGGCAGGCACCGTGGTGGCAGCCTTTGGTCTGGGCATTGTGAACAAAATTCTTGAGCCGGAAATCGGCGCGGTACTGGGCAAAATCCTGATCCTCGCGCTGATAATCCTGTTTATCCAGAAACGTCCGCAGGGACTCTTCGCCTTTAAAGGCAGGGTGATTGACTGATGAGCCAGCCGCTGACGATTACCGGCGTACAAAAAGCACCGAAGATTGCAATTTCTGTGGGCACGCTGGTGCTCATCCTCCTGATTGTGATGCCGTTTCTGGCGCTGCTGCCCGCCACCAGTCCGCTGGCGATCTCCACTTACACGCTGACGCTGGCCGGTAAGATCCTCTGTTACGCGATCGTCGCGATCGCACTCGATCTGGTGTGGGGCTACGCCGGTTTGCTGTCACTCGGTCACGGGCTTTTTTTCGCGCTCGGCGGATATGCGATGGGCATGTATCTGATGCGACAGGCCGCAGGCAGCGGGCTGCCGGACTTTATGTCGTTTCTGTCGTGGACCGAGCTGCCGTGGTTCTGGGCGGGCACGCAGCATTTTGCCTGGGCGCTGTGCCTGATTGTACTGGTGCCAGGCGCGCTGGCATTTGTGTTCGGCTATTTCGCCTTCCGCTCAAAAATCAAAGGCGTGTATTTTTCCATCATGACGCAGGCGCTGACCTATGCCGGTATGTTGTTGTTTTTCCGCAATGAAACCGGCTTCGGCGGCAACAACGGTTTCACCGGTTTCACCACCCTGCTCGGCTTTCCGGTCACGGCTACCGGCACGCGCGTGGGATTATTTCTGGCGACGGTTTTGGTGCTGGTCGCCAGCCTCGCGCTGGGTTTTGCGCTGGCGAGAAGCAAATATGGCCGCGTGCTGACGGCAGTACGCGACGCCGAAAACCGGCTGATTTTCTGCGGCTACGATCCGAAAGGTTTCAAGCTGTTCGTCTGGACGATTTCCGCCATGCTGTGCGGCCTGGCGGGCGCGCTGTACGTACCGCAGGTCGGGATCATTAATCCGGGCGAAATGTCGCCAACCAACTCCATCGAAGCCGCCATCTGGGTGGCACTCGGCGGACGCGGTACGCTGATCGGTCCGGTTATCGGTGCAGGCATCGTCAACGGCGCGAAAAGCTGGTTCACCGTCGCCATTCCCGAATACTGGCAGTTTGTTCTCGGCGGCATGTTTATTCTGGTGACGCTGTTCCTGCCACAAGGCGTGATTGGCCTGCTGCGCAAAAGGAAATCCTGATGAGCCCGATGACCATGACTGAAGACCTTTTTACCCAACCGCATCTGGCGGACAGGCACCGCGAGCAGACCGATCCGATTTTGCAGCTGGAAAACATCAACGTCAGTTTTGACGGTTTTAAAGCGCTGACCAATTTGTCGCTGAACATCGGCGTCGGCGAGTTACGTTGCGTGATAGGCCCTAACGGCGCGGGGAAAACCACGCTGATGGACGTGATCACCGGCAAAACCAAACCGCAAAGCGGACGCGTTTTTTACGATCAGCGCACCGATCTGACAAAGCTGGATCCCGTGCGCATCGCACAGTCCGGTATCGGGCGAAAATTCCAGAAACCGACGGTGTTTGAAGCGCTGACGGTATTCGAAAATCTGGAAATCGCGCAGAAAACCAATAAGTCAGTATGGGCGTGCCTGCGCGCAAAAATGAACAGCGAACAGCGCGACCGCATTGATGAAATGCTTGGGACGCTGCGCCTCACGGCGGAACGTCATCGTCCTGCCGGCCTGCTTTCTCACGGTCAGAAACAGTTTCTGGAAATCGGTATGTTGCTGGTACAGGAGCCGCATTTGTTGCTGCTCGACGAACCGGCGGCGGGCATGACCGATGCCGAAACCGAATACACCGCCGAGCTGTTTAAGCAGCTGGCGGGCAAACATTCTCTGATGGTGGTTGAGCACGATATGGGTTTTGTAGAAACCATTGCGGATCACGTGACGGTGCTGCATCAGGGACAGGTTCTGGCCGAAGGTTCACTGCGTGACGTACAGGCCAACGAGCAGGTTATCGACGTGTATTTAGGGCGCTGAGGAATCGCATTATGTTGCAGGTAAATGAACTGAATCAGTTTTACGGCGGCAGCCACATTCTGCGCGGTCTGTCTTTTGAGGCAAAAATCGGCGAAGTGACGTGTCTGCTCGGGCGAAACGGCGTCGGCAAAACGACGTTGCTCAAATGCCTGATGGGGCTGATCCCGGCGAAATCCGGCACCATCAGCTGGCAGGATCAGGTGATCAATGCCCGCAAGCCGCACCAGCGCGTGCAGGCGGGCATTGCCTACGTCCCGCAGGGACGCGAAATTTTTCCGCGCCTGACCGTCGAAGAAAATCTGCTGATGGGCCTGTCGCGTTTTTCCGGCAGCCGGGCAAAGCAGGTGCCGGATGAAATCTATCACCTGTTCCCGATCCTGCTGGAAATGAAACATCGTCGCGGCGGGGATTTGTCGGGTGGTCAGCAACAGCAGCTGGCGATTGGCCGTGCGCTGGCCTGCAAACCGACTCTCCTGATCCTCGACGAACCCACCGAAGGCATTCAGCCGTCAGTGATTAAGGAAATCGGTGCCGTCATTAAACAACTCGCCGCCCGCGGCGACATGGCCATTCTGCTGGTAGAACAATTCTACGATTTTGCCGCCGAACTCGCCGACAGCTATCTGGTGATGTCGCGCGGCAGCATTGTTAAACGGGGACGCGGAGAAGAAATGGAGGCGGAAGGCGTGCGGGGGCTGGTGGCGATTTAGCCGATACACACTTTTTCAAGACAAGCTGATACTTTTCAGCCACATTGACAGCTATTTTCGAATCCGCTGAAAAGAATACTAAGTATGAAAATCAAAAGTCAGGAAGCCCTGGTGCGTCAGCGCAAGCGCTGGGTAATGCTGGCGGTACTGCTCGCGCTGATGACAGCAGGCTATCAGTGGTGGAAGCAGGGAAAACTCGTCTCCGAGCAGTGGAGCCCGAACAAGCAGTATGTGGTGCGTGAGTACCGGACTTTCGAATTTATCCCGCGCATGACCATGCCGGGCGATGGCGGTCATTATTCCGGTTATATGCGCGTGTACAACCGCGACGGCAAGCAGTTTTACGAGGAGTATTCTGACCTGCTCGACTTTATCGAAGGGCCCTTCTGGGCGAAGGAAGGCGTTTACTGGATGGGCAATGAAAATCAGGACATCGTGCGTCTGCCGACTTCACCGGTAGAGTGATTAACAGACACAAAAAAAGCCGCGACTTACGCGGCTTTTAACACTTCAACGTCAGGTCGAAACCGGCTTTGTTGAATAAATCGGATTTAGATAAAAGCTCCCCTCGTCGCTGACTTTCTCAGGCAATCCTTACGC
>NZ_JAEMGT010000078.1:0-27047 GCF_017655185.1 Rahnella sp. ChDrAdgB13
CTTTCCGACCCGGTCACTTCGTGATGTTGTTCACGTTGTTCCCTGTCGATGGAGCGGCATTATAGGGAGTTCTCAGCAGCCCGCAAGGGCTAATTTTAAGAAAAAATACCGTTTGCTGCATTACACAGCAAACACACCGCTTATACCGTGTTTTACACAGATTTATCCACAGCCGCACAGGAATCTCAAATTTTGCGAGCGTCGCGCAATCGTTTTCGCTACAATTTCGCGCGTCAGTTTCCGACACCTGTTACGGGTGATAAATGAAAAGTAAGTTGCCAGAGGGAAGTTATCTGAGCTCAATCCCGCGTTTTTCTGCAAATTGCTCTATAGAGAGAGAAGAAAACGCTCATTGAATTCCGATAACGCTCTTTATTGCGACTCCAAAGCCAAGGATATAAACCACCATGCAACAATCTCGTCCAATCCGCCGCGCCCTGCTCAGTGTTTCTGATAAAGCCGGTATCGTAGAATTCGCCCAGGCACTCTCTTCGCGTGGCGTTGAATTACTTTCCACTGGCGGCACCGCCAGCCTGTTGGCAAAAGCCGGTCTGCCAGTCACAGAAGTGTCTGACTACACGGGTTTCCCGGAAATGATGGATGGACGCGTCAAAACCCTGCACCCGAAAGTTCACGGTGGGATCCTCGGCCGTCGCGGGAAAGATGATGAAATTATGGCGCAGCACGCGATCGCGCCAATCGACATGGTGGTCGTGAACCTTTACCCATTCGCGCAAACCGTCGCACGCCCGGATTGCTCACTGGAAAATGCGGTAGAAAACATTGATATCGGCGGCCCGACCATGGTTCGCTCAGCGGCGAAGAACCATAAAGATGTGGCGATCGTAGTTAAGAGCAGCGACTACGCATCTATTATTGAAGAGATGGATGCCAACAGCAGCTCGCTGACGCTGGCGACCCGTTTCAACCTGGCGATTAAAGCCTTCGAGCACACCGCCTCTTATGACGGCATGATTGCCAACTACTTCGGCACCATGGTTCCGGCATATCACGGCGATACCGAATCTGCGTCTGGTCAGTTCCCGCGTACCCTGAATCTTAGCTATATAAAGAAACAAGATATGCGTTATGGCGAGAACAGCCATCAGAACGCCGCCTTCTATATAGAAGGAAGCGTCAGCGAAGCTTCCGTTGCGACCTCGACCCAACTTCAAGGCAAAGCCCTTTCCTATAACAACATTGCAGATACCGATGCGGCATTGGAATGTGTGAAGGAATTTGCAGAGACAGCTTGCGTCATCGTCAAACACGCGAACCCTTGCGGCGTTGCCATCGGCGACAATATTCTGGCTGCTTACGAACGTGCTTATCAGACTGACCCGACCTCTGCTTTCGGCGGCATTATTGCCTTCAACCGCGAGCTCGATGCTGAAACCGCGAAAGCGATCATCAGCCGCCAGTTTGTGGAGGTGATCATCGCCCCATCAGTCAGCCCTGAAGCGCTGGCCCTGACTGCGGCAAAACAAAACGTCCGCGTTCTGACATGCGGCCAATGGCAAGGGCGCCAGAAAGCGCTGGACTTCAAACGTGTTAATGGCGGCCTGCTGGTTCAGGATCGTGATTTGGGCATGGTTGATGCCGGTGACCTGCGCGTTGTTTCCCAGCGCCAGCCAACTGAGCAGGAACTGACTGATGCACTGTTCTGCTGGAAAGTCGCTAAGTTCGTAAAATCCAACGCTATTGTTTATGCACGCGACAAAATGACTATCGGTATTGGCGCAGGCCAAATGAGCCGCGTTTACTCAGCGAAAATCGCGGGGATTAAAGCCGCTGACGAAGGTCTGGAAGTCGCAGGTTCCGTGATGGCATCCGATGCCTTCTTCCCGTTCCGCGACGGTATTGATGCAGCCGCTGCGGTAGGCATTACCTGTGTGATTCAGCCAGGCGGTTCAATTCGTGATGACGAAGTTATCGCGGCCGCAAACGAACACGGTATCGCAATGCTGTTCACCGACATGCGCCATTTCCGTCATTAATTTTCTTTTAGCGGGTGCGATGCGCCCGCTCACCCGGAGTCCTCGAATGAATATTTTAATTATCGGTAACGGCGGGCGTGAACATGCACTGGCATGGAAGGCATCGCAATCTCCTCTGGCGGACAAAGTTTTTGTCGCACCCGGAAACGCCGGTACCGCACTGGAACCTCTGCTGGAGAATGTCGATATCGCTGCAACGGATATCGCTGGTTTGCTGGCGTTCGCCAAAAGCAATGATATCGGCCTGACGATTGTCGGCCCGGAAGCCCCGCTGGTGATTGGCGTGGTCGACGCATTCCGCGCTGAGGGTCTGAAAATTTTTGGCCCGACGCAGGAAGCGGCGCAGCTGGAAGGCTCAAAAGCTTTCACCAAGGATTTCCTCGCTCGCCACAATATTCCAAGCGCGGATTACCAGAACTTCACCGAAATCGAACCGGCACTGGCTTATCTGCGCAGCAAAGGCGCGCCGATCGTCATTAAAGCTGACGGACTGGCTGCAGGCAAAGGTGTCATCGTGGCGATGACATTGAAAGAAGCAGAAGATGCAGTCCACGATATGCTGGCAGGAAATGCGTTTGGCGATGCTGGCCACCGTATCGTTATCGAAGAATTCCTGAATGGCGAAGAGGCAAGCTTCATCGTGATGGTTGACGGCACGAACGTTCTGCCGATGGCAACCAGTCAGGATCACAAACGTGTTGGCGATGGCGACAGCGGCCCGAACACCGGCGGTATGGGCGCTTATTCCCCGGCACCGGTTGTGACGGATGAAATTCATCAGCGCGTTATGGATCAGGTTATCTGGCCAACCGTGCACGGCATGGCGGCTGAGAATAATACTTACACCGGCTTCCTGTATGCAGGTTTGATGATTTCCGCAGACGGCCAGCCGAAAGTGATCGAATTTAACTGCCGCTTCGGGGATCCGGAAACCCAGCCAATCATGTTGCGTCTGCGCTCGGATCTGGTCGATCTTTGTCTGGCCGGTGCGGAAGGTCGTCTGGGCGAGAAAACCTCTGAGTGGGATCCGCGTCCTTCGCTGGGCGTTGTAATTGCCGCTGGCGGTTATCCTGCCAATTACAAAACCGGTGATGTGATCCACGGTTTACCGCTGGAAGAAGTCCCGGACGGCAAAGTCTTCCAGGCCGGAACTCGTTTGCAAGATGAACGCGTGGTGACAAATGGCGGACGCGTACTCTGTGTGACTGCGCTGGGTAAAACCGTCGAAGCCGCTCAGCAGCGCGCTTATGATTTAGCGAAAGATATTCATTGGGAAGGCAGCTTTTACCGCAAGGATATCGGCTATCGCGCCATTGACCGCGAACGCAATCAGTAATCGCGGTTCATCTGACGATCAGAACCTGACGATCAAAAAAGGCACGCTTCGGCGTGCCTTTCCTTTATACGTATTAGCAAGCGGGATCAGAGATCTGACTCTTTAGGTTCCCACTTACAGAAATCTTCATTTGCAACCAGCAGCAATTCGTTGCCTTCCGGTGCGGTCAGCCAGGCAAGGCCGAGATTGTCGTTGCTCCGACTGGCCCGTTTAGCCAGCCAGACCTGGGAACGGACGGTCAGTTTCGGCGTCACCTGTTCACCCGCGCAGGTGGTGATCAAACCCTGTCGCCAGTTAGCCTGCACCAGCCGGACATTGCCCACGCGCAGCGCATTACTCAGATCGAGGATTTTTGTCGCTTCATATTTATAGCGCTCGATATCATCTGACGATAATTTTTCCCGGCGCTCAGGAAGCTGCCGCTGCATAAAGCTGACGTGCCCGCTATCGTCAAAACGCAACATCACGCCTAAATCAGTTTGCGTCGCATGCGTTTCTTTAATCAGGTGTAATTGCCCCTGCTGGAATTCATACCGGGTAATGACCGTATCGCCGCCAAAATAGGGGCTGTATACGTTGAGAATAGTTTGAGGTTCGTTTTGTGCGTTGTCTTCGCGCCAGAGCCTGTTGATACCCTGATCGGCAACATACCCGCTGGCAAAGAATAATTCAGAGGAGTTTTTAGAACTGCAACCCACCAGACCGAGAACCAGTAAACCTGCCACCAGCCTGGGGGTGATAAACTGAAGGGGCTTACAGGCCCCTCCGCTTATTCTTTTCACTGCAAGCAATTACTTAACAGCGTCTTTCAGAGCTTTACCAGAAACGAACGCAGGTACGTTTGCAGCTGCGATTTTGATTTCTTTACCAGTCTGTGGGTTACGACCAGTACGCTCGTTACGATGATTTACCTTGAAAGTCCCGAAACCAACCAATTGTACAGCATCACCTTCTTTCAGAGACTCGGTAATAGCAGACAGAGTAGATTCAAGAGCAACTTTGGCTTGTGCTTTGGAAAGATCAGCTTTGTCAGCAATTACATCAATCAGTTGAGTCTTGTTCATAAGTTATCCTTTACAGTGTGTTTATCGTTTGCAAAGCATCGAGTGCGACGGATATGCCGATTGACAGCACCCTCCTGCATACACGCACCGATAGCCACTTTTTTTACGCACCCCAAATGTAGACCAGACAGGGTGCGGATGTGAAGCCTTAAGGCACGACAAATCAGGCGTTAAATCACGTTTTCTAGCCTTATTGCGCTAAATTTATGCCAATGTTACTGACAGCGGCTTCACGCAGGTCAGAACGTAACCCTTTTATTAATTCCAGGTCACGCTCTTCACAGTCAGCCAACAGGCGAAAAATCTCCCATTGGATGTCCCATTCTTCTTCAACAGCAGGAATGACTTTCAGCTCTTCATCGGTCATTTCTTTACCGGCCTGAGTCATTTCCAACATCGCAACAGTACGAATTGATGTCTCACTCACGGCAACCGCGTGCGACAACGTTTCGCCGCTCAGACGTGAATGAATCAGTTCGCCTAATGCGATACACGCATCGATGGCCGGGTAAACACCATAAATGTCGTAATCATCGGAAGAAGGCACGGCTTCCTCCAGTTTTTCGAGCTGTGAGTCAAAATTGACCTTGGCGTCTTTTACCACCAGCGTTTCCCAGATTAAATCCAGGATACGGCGGTAAAGCTGTGCCTCGCCAAACCCGGTTTCCAGGCAAAAAGCCTGATAGTTCGGGTACATGCGTTCGCACAAGCTCGCCATAAACGTCACGTGTTGCCAGCTTTCCAGCTTTTCCAGACGTAAATGAATTGGATTACGTAACATGAGTTGATCTCGTTAACTTTTCTGCGCGGGAGTTTACCTGAAATAAATCAATATCCCTATTCCTTGATTCCTAAAGATCATCACTCAACCGTTGCCAGCGTTGAAACGCTGCCCGATTTGATGCCACAGCATCCGCCCAGCGGGTTGGCTCTGGCAAACGATATTGCCGCATGCAGCGTTCAACCCAGTACAGTGACGATTCCATGCTGATGCGATTGCCCGGTGAAATAAACAGCGGATTACAGCGCAGTTTGCTGCGCCAGACCCAGCCAATCTGCTCATCGCCTTCATACAGCGCCTGCTGGCTGTGTTGGTCTTCCCCGAGAGGCAGAAATTTGCCGCACAAGCGACTCTTCGCTACACCAATTGTTGGCACGTCAATCATCAGGCCAAAATGGCTGGCGACGCCAAGACGGCGCGGATGCGCAATACCCTGCCCGTCAACCAGCACCAGATCGGGCCGCGCATTGATTTGCTTCCAGGCCTGCAACAGCGCCGGTAGTTCCCGGAAAGAAAGGAAGCCGGGAATATAAGGCATGACGGTTGGAATGCGGGCTATCTGGTATTCCACCAGCTCAAGCGAGGGATAACGCAGAACCGCAACCGCGGCTCGCGTTACTTCACCACCCTGTTCGAAACCGACATCCACACCCGCGATCAACGCCGGTGTGCTGAATTCAGTCGGATCCCGCAGTTCAATTTGATCTGCAAGGATCCGTTGTTCTTCACGTAATGCGCGGGTATCAATCATACGCCGGATTTACTCGTGATATTGCCGGGACAGGCTATGTACAGCTTCCACGAACGCACCCGCATTTTCTGGCGGAACATCCTGGTGAATGCCGTGGCCCAGGTTAAACACATGACCGTTGCCTTTACCAAAACCGGCCAGAATGGTTTCCACTTCCTGTTCAATACGTACCGGAGAAGCATAGAGCATGGAAGGATCCATGTTGCCCTGAATCGCCACTTTGTCGCCCACGCGACGACGGGCTTCGGCAATATCTGTTGTCCAGTCGAGGCCCAGCGCGTCACAACCGGTTGCCGCCATCGCTTCCAGCCATTGTCCGCCGCCTTTGGTGAACAACGTCACCGGCACACGGCGCCCTTCGTTTTCACGGATCAAGCCGTCGACAATTTTATGCATGTAGTTCAGGGAAAACTCGCGGTAATCTCGAGGCGTCAGCACGCCGCCCCAGGTGTCAAAAATCATGACAGACTGAGCGCCCGCTTTGATTTGAGCATTAAGGTAGAGAATGACGCTGTCAGCCACTTTATCGAGCAAAAGGTGCAAAGTCTGCGGATCGGCATACATCATCTTTTTGATTTTTGTGAAGGCTTTGCTGCTGCCACCTTCCACCATATATGTCGCCAGTGTCCACGGGCTGCCGGAAAAACCGATAAGCGGCACTTCACCTTTGAGGTTTTTACGGATAGTACGAACCGCATTCATGACGTATCCCAGTTCCATTTCAGGATCGGGGACGGGCAGTTTTTCCACATCGGCACGGCAGGTCAGCGGGGAAGAAAAACGAGGGCCTTCACCGGCTTCGAAATACAACCCCAGCCCCATGGCATCAGGAATGGTCAGGATGTCAGAGAACAGAATCGCGGCGTCCAGCGGGTAGCGACGCAGTGGCTGGAGGGTCACTTCGCAGGCCAGCTCTGCATTCTTGCAAAGCGACATAAAATCACCGGCTACAGCGCGGGTTTCTTTGTATTCTGGCAAATAACGGCCCGCCTGACGCATCATCCAGACCGGTGTGATATCCACAGGCTGGCGTAACAGGGCGCGCAGGTAGCGGTCATTTTTCAACTCATTCATTCTGTCTTTTTCCTTCAATATTCGGGCCGCCCGAAAATAATCTGGCGGCATTCTAGCATGCAACACTCCTGCTACACGTCGTCTTCATCTCTTTCTGCGCGGCACAGCGCAACCGTATCTTCAATCAGCCGGCGGGCGATGGTCCCCGGTGGCGGCAACTGTGGCAGTTGATCAAAGCGATACCAGCCTGCGTTGAGCAGCTCTTTCGGATCATGCACGATGTCACCGCTGTCGTAGTCGGCCATAAACGCCATCATCAGCGAATTAGGGAAAGGCCACGGCTGAGAACTGACGTAACGGACATTCTTCACGCGGATATTGCTCTCTTCCATGACTTCACGCGCCACAGTTTCTTCGAGAGTTTCCCCGACTTCCACGAAGCCTGCCAGAACCGTATGAATGCCATTGCGGTGGCGGACATGCTGCGCCAGCAAAATCTCATCACCGCGGCGAATGGCGACAATAATGCAGGGCGCAATTTGAGGGTAATAGCGTTCACGGCAATGCCCGCACAGCGCGGCCCATTCGGTTTTACTGACGTGCATCTCGTGGCCGCAATAGCCGCAGAACTTGTGCGAACGGTAAAATTCCGACAGCTGCACGCCGCGCCCGACCAGCTGGAATAGCCCGCGATCCTGATCGAGCATCTGCCGTGCAGACACCATGTGATTGTGCATCGCCTGACGTACCATCCACACCGGTTCGCCCTGCCATTCACCAATCTGACGCGCGATTTTGCCCGTCAGAGAAAATTGCGCAGCGCTGCCATTCGGCAGTTCACCTTCGGGCAGCCACAGCTTGCCCTCATAGCTGATTACCCACCAGCCGGTATGTTCTTCTGTGATCTGTAATTCCATAATTGTTGTTGCATAACCTCGACGAGACTGACAATCTGGGGTTGATATTTACATATTAGTAACCTTTGGTTACTTTTTTCTCGCTCACGGAGTCAACCATGCTAAATCGTCTGGAAAGACTGACCCAACGCGTTGGTGGCAGTAATGAGTTAGTGGATCAATGGCTGCACGCGCGTAAAGAATTGCTGGTGTCTTACTGCACACTGGTCGGCCTGAAACCCAATAAAGAAAAACATACACCGCTGAATGAAAAAGCGTTGGACAACTTTTGCCATAACCTGGTGGATTACCTTTCTGCCGGTCATTTCCATCTTTATCAACGGGTCATCGATGAAGTGGAAGGTGCAGAGATAAAATTACAGGCTGCGAAAATATACCCTGCACTCGAGCTCAATACTGAAGCTATCATGGCTTTCCATGACAGTTACACCGAAAATGATATTGATGATGACAATGCTTTCGCATTTCATTATGCATTATCCGATGTGGGTGAAGCATTGGATGCGCGTTTTCAGCTTGAGGATCAACTGATCATTCTGGCCTTTGATCCGGAAAGTCGCAAAGAATTGCCTTCTGCAAACGAAGAGCATCTTGCCAGACCCGCGTAACGTGTTACTTCTGCACAACACGTTGCCACAATAAAAACCCTGCTCAGGGTTGTAGTTTTTACAACGGCCTCCTATATTGAGGCTTCTTGTCGGAGTGCCTCGTGCAAAATTTCCTCGCGGAGATGATGCCAGGCTGAGACCGTTAATTCGGGATCCGCGGAACCTGATCGGGTTAGTACCCGCGAAGGGAACAAGAGTAATGTTATGCGTTTAGCGCGATTTGGCATCAGCCTGCAAACGGCCGCCAGCGTTCAACCGCCCATTTTTACTCCTGCCGTAAACCTCCAGACAAGCAATTTTCCATTACGTTCTGTCACGCTTTTTGCCGTGAAAACAACACAAGGAATTTGCTATGTCGAGTACCCAGAAACCCGTTACATCCGAAAAAAAGCCCGCTAACCGCCGTGAACAACGCGCACAGGCACAGTCATTTATCGACAGCTTGCAGGGCGAAGCCTTTCCCAATTCCCGACGTATCTATCTTCAGGGCGACAACGCCGGTATTCGTGTCCCTATGCGTGAAATCCAGCTCAGCCCGACGCTGGTCGGCGGCGGAAAAGACAACCCGCAGTTTGAAGAAAACGAAGCGATTCCGGTTTATGACACCGCCGGACCGTATGGCGATCCGTCTGCGACCATCGACGTGCATACCGGTCTTGAAAAATTGCGTGCCCGCTGGATAACCGGACGCGCCGATACCGAAGAACTTCCGCAAGTCAGCTCCGGTTTTACTCAGCAGCGCCTGGCCGACGAAGGGCTGGATCATTTACGCTTCGAACATCTTCCGCGCCCGCGAAAAGCCATTGCCGGTAAAAATGTCACACAGCTGCATTATGCGCGACGGGGCATGATTACCCCTGAGATGGAATTCATCGCTATTCGCGAAAACATGGGGCGTGAGCGGATCCGCGGAGAAGTCCTGCGCCAGCAACATCCCGGTGAAAGCTTCGGGGCGCACCTGCCCGCGAATATCACCGCCGAATTTGTTCGCCAGGAAGTGGCCGCCGGTCGCGCGATTATCCCCGCCAACATCAATCACCCGGAATCCGAGCCGATGATCATTGGCCGCAATTTTCTGGTGAAGGTGAACGCCAATATCGGCAACTCGGCGGTGACGTCATCCATCGAAGAAGAAGTTGAAAAACTGGTGTGGTCGACGCGCTGGGGCGCGGACACGGTGATGGATCTCTCCACCGGCCGCTATATCCATGAAACCCGTGAATGGATTCTGCGTAACAGCCCGGTGCCGATCGGTACGGTGCCGATTTATCAGGCGCTGGAAAAAGTGAATGGTGTGGCCGAAGACCTTAACTGGGAAATGTTCCGCGACACCCTGCTGGAGCAGGCGGAACAAGGTGTGGATTACTTCACCATTCACGCTGGCGTGTTGCTGCGTTATGTGCCGATGACCGCCAAACGCCTGACCGGTATTGTTTCGCGCGGTGGCTCAATCATGGCGAAATGGTGTCTGTCACATCATCGCGAAAGCTTCCTGTATGAAAATTTCCGGGAGATTTGCGAAATCTGCGCCGCTTACGATGTCTCGCTTTCTCTCGGTGACGGTCTGCGTCCCGGCTCGATTCAGGACGCCAACGACGAAGCGCAGTTTGCAGAATTGCACACGCTGGGCGAGCTGACAAAAATCGCCTGGGAATATGACGTGCAGGTGATGATCGAAGGGCCGGGGCATGTGCCGATGCAGATGATCCGCCGCAATATGACGGAAGAACTCGAGCATTGCCACGAAGCGCCGTTCTATACGCTCGGGCCGCTGACGACCGACATTGCGCCCGGTTATGACCACTTCACGTCCGGTATTGGCGCTGCGATGATTGGCTGGTTCGGTTGTGCCATGCTGTGTTACGTCACACCGAAAGAGCATCTCGGCCTGCCGAATAAAGAAGACGTTAAGCAGGGTCTGATTACCTACAAAATTGCAGCACATGCCGCCGATTTAGCCAAAGGCCATCCGGGTGCGCAAATCCGCGACAACGCCATGTCCAAAGCCCGTTTCGAATTCCGCTGGGAAGATCAGTTTAATCTGGCTCTGGACCCGGCCACTGCCCGCGCCTACCACGATGAAACGTTACCGCAGGAATCCGGCAAAGTCGCCCACTTCTGTTCGATGTGCGGCCCGAAATTCTGCTCAATGAAAATCACTCAGGAAGTTCGCGATTACGCCGCCGCGCTGGAAGCTAAAGCCCGGCCCATCGAACTCGTTGAATCCGGCATGGCACAAATGTCAGCTGAATTCCGTTCACGCGGCGGCGAGCTTTATCATCCTGCCACGGAGATCAACAAATGAATCAGTCAGCTCAGCCCTTCCCCGCCGTTCCTTTTCACCTTGGTTTATATCCGGTTGTCGATACGGTGGAATGGATCGCCCGTCTGCTCGATGCAGGCGTGAAAACGCTGCAGTTGCGGGTGAAAGATTTACCCGATGAAGACGTCGAACCGGCAATTATCGAGGCCATCGCGCTGGGGAAAAAATATCAGGCGCGGCTGTTCATCAACGATTACTGGCGTCTGGCGGTGAAACATCATGCATATGGCGTACATCTGGGCCAGGAAGATCTCGATACAGCCGATCTTGCGGCAATTCGTCAGGCCGGTCTGCGACTGGGCGTTTCCACGCATGACGAGGCTGAAATGACGCGCGCCGTTTCCGTGAATCCTTCATACATCGCTCTGGGCCATATCTTCCCGACGCAGACCAAAGATATGCCGTCGGCGCCACAGGGTCTGGAAGAACTCACCCGACACATTAAGCAACTCGATGGCCGCTTTCCGACAGTGGCCATCGGCGGGATCAGCATTGACCGCGCGCCGTCGGTTCTGGACTGCGGCGTCGGCAGCATTGCGGTCGTCAGCGCCATTACGCAGGCCACGGACTGGCGTGCAGCCACCGCCGAACTGCTGGCCTTGTGTGCCAGCAAGGTGCCGGAAGATGCTTAACGATGCGGCTTTTATGCGTTACAGCCGTCAGCTGATGCTGGAGGAATTCGGCCCGCAGGCGCAAGAAAAGTTACAGGCGGCAAAAGTGCTGATCGTCGGACTTGGCGGACTCGGTTCTCCTGCCGCCCTGTATCTGGCGGCGGCGGGCGTCGGCACGCTTTTTCTGGCCGATGACGACCGGCTGCATATCACCAATCTTCAGCGGCAAATCCTTTACCGCACAGCCGATCTCGATCAGCCCAAAGCCACTTTGGCAAAGCGTGAGCTGCTGCGCCTGAATCCGCTTTGCGAAGCCGTGGCCATTACGGAACGCCTGTTGGGTGAAGCGCTGACACAAGCGGTGGCCAATGCCGATATCGTTCTGGATTGCAGCGACAACATGGAGACCCGTCATGCCGTCAATAAAGCCTGCGTGGATGCAGGCAAAACGCTAATCAGCGGCAGCGCCGTCGGATTCAGCGGACAGCTTCTGGTGATTGAAGCACCCTACGCTCACGGTTGTTATGCCTGTTTGTATCCGGATCAGGAAACCGTGCAACGTAACTGCCGGACATCCGGCGTACTCGGGCCGGTAGTGGGCACCATCGGGACATTACAGGCGCTCGAAGCACTGAAAATCCTGGCTGGGCTGCCTTGCACACTGAGCGGCAAACTCCGGCTGTTCGACGGAAAAACACAGAACTGGCGTTCACTGCAACTCACGCGATCATCTGCCTGTACCGTCTGCGGAGGCTATGCGTGAATATTCTGGTCAATGATGAATCTCATCAGTTCAGTCAGCCGCTCCCGCTGTTAGCTCTGCTCGATGAGCTGGCGTTAAACACTGCGGGCAGAGCGCTGGCGGTAAATCAGGTCATTATCCCCCGCGATAACTGGCCTGCACACTGGCTGGCAGACGGTGATGAGATTTTGCTCTTTCAGGCGATAGCCGGAGGATGAAACATGTTAAAAATTGCTGATGCTACGTTTACCTCACACCTTTTTACCGGAACCGGAAAATTCGCCAGTCCGGCGCTGATGCAACTGGCACTGGAAGCATCCGGCTCTGAGCTGGTGACGATGGCGATGAAACGCGTCGATCTGCGGCGTGGCGGCGATGATATTCTTTCGCCTTTGCAGCAACTTGGCGTGCGCCTGTTGCCCAATACGTCAGGGGCAAAAACGGCAGAAGAAGCGGTGTTTGCCGCTCAACTGGCCCGCGAAGCACTGGGCACAAACTGGGTCAAACTGGAAATCCATCCGGACATGAAATACCTGCTGCCCGATGCCATCGAAACCCTGAAAGCCGCAGAGATACTAGTGAAACAGGGGTTTGTCGTTTTGCCTTATTGCAGTGCTGATCCGGTGCTGTGCAAGCGTCTTGAAGAAGCCGGATGCGCGGCAGTGATGCCGCTCGGCGCACCGATAGGCTCTAATCAGGGGCTGCAAACCCGTGAGTTTCTGCAAATTATTATCGAACAGGCGCGCGTGCCCGTTGTGGTTGATGCCGGGATCGGCGCACCCAGTCAGGCCACTGAGGCGCTGGAAATGGGTGCGGACGCCGTGCTGGTAAATACGGCAATTGCCGTTGCGCGTGAACCGGTTTCCATGGCGACAGCTTTCCGGCTGGCCGTTGAAGCGGGCGTGCTTGCCCGTCAAAGCGGATTAGGCGGACGGCAACGGTACGCCAGCGCATCCAGCCCCCTGACCGGTTTTCTGACTTCCCCGCAGGCAAGCTTATGAGCAACTTTACCGATGTCTGGTCAACGCTCGACTGGGACGATATTTCCCTGCGAATTAACAGCAAAACGTCCAGTGATGTTGAGCGGGCGCTGAGCAGGAACAAAATCGACCGTGATGGTTTTATGGCACTGATTTCTCCGGCCGCGTTACCGTATCTCGAAGAAATGGCCCAGCGCGCGCAACAGCTCACGCGCCAGCGTTTCGGCAATACCGTGAATTTCTTCGCCCCCCTTTATCTCTCCAACCTTTGCGCCAATGAGTGCACGTACTGCGGCTTCTCGATGAGCAACAAAATCAAACGTAAGACGCTGGATGAAGAGGAAATCATCGCTGAATGTGAGGCGCTGAACGCGCTGGGATTCAAACACCTGTTGCTGGTTACGGGCGAGCATAAAGGGAAAGTGGGTATGGATTATTTCCGCCGACATTTCCCGGCTATCCGCAGTCATTTTGATTCACTGATGATTGAAGTGCAGCCGCTACCGCAGGAAGAATACGCCGAGTTAAAAACGCTGGGGCTGGACGGTGTTCTGGTTTATCAGGAAACCTATCACGCACCGACCTATGCGCTGCATCATCTGCGCGGGCAAAAACAAGATTTCTTCTGGCGGCTGGAAACCCCTGACCGGCTGGGGCGCGCGGGAATCGATAAGATCGGACTCGGCGCGTTGTTCGGGCTTTCCGGAAACTGGCGAACTGACAGTTATATGGTGGCCGAGCATTTGCTTTATCTACAACAAACTTACTGGCAAAGCCGCTATTCGGTGGCGTTCCCGAGATTGCGCCCGTGCACCGGCGGAATCGAACCGGCTTCGTTGCTGGAGGAAAACCAACTGGTGCAGCTGATTTGCGCTTTCCGGATGTTGTCGCCGGATGTCGAGCTTTCCCTGTCGACACGCGAGTCACCGTATTTCCGCGATCATGTCATTCCTCTGGCGATCAACACCGTCAGCGCCGGATCCAAAACTCAACCTGGCGGTTACGCAGACGATCATCCGGAACTGGAACAATTTGCGCCACATGATAACCGCCCACCTCAGCGGGTGGCTGCGGCATTAACGCAAGCAGGATTGCAGCCCGTGTGGAAAGACTGGGACAGTTTTTTGGGGCGTACGCCGCAGGAAAATGTCGCCAGACAGCAACGTGATAATCTCTCAGGAATGCGTATTCCATAAAGCGATTTTGCCTCTCGCGCCAGCACGCCGGGCAGGTTACCGTGCCGCTGTCGCTGCATCATCGCAACCGGCCAGCGCCATTCATCCCGGTGCTGCTTCCAACCAGCCGGAACGGGTTATCGTCCAGTTTCCTGTTCCGGCTCCTCTTTACTGGCATTATCAACTCCCCTATTTCAGGCAAAAAAAAACCGCTCCCGAAAGAGCGGTTTTATGCGTTTCGACAGAAGACGATTAATCGTCGCTGTTACCGAAACCTGCGTTCAGCAGTTCAGCCAGGTTAGCCGTTGCTTCATCCGCGCTGACTTGCGGTACAACTGGCACTTCGCCCTGAGCTTTACGGCGTGCACGATCCTGGTGATAAGCGTAACCGGTACCGGCTGGGATCAGACGGCCAACGATAACGTTCTCTTTCAGGCCACGCAGTTCATCACGTTTACCGGCAACAGCCGCTTCGGTAAGAACGCGCGTGGTTTCCTGGAACGATGCAGCAGAGATGAAGGACTCGGTCGCCAAGGATGCCTTGGTGATACCGAGCAGGTCACGGGTAAAGGTTGCCGTGATTTTGCCTTCAGCTTCCAGCTGACGGTTAGCGATTTTAACGCGAGACATTTCTGCCTGCTCGCCTTCCAGGAAGTCCGTGCCACCAGCGCTAACGATGGTGCCTTTACGCAACATCTGACGAACGATAACTTCGATGTGTTTATCGTTAATCTTAACGCCTTGCAGACGGTAAACTTCCTGCACTTCGTTGGTGATGTAGCGGGTAACCGCGTGAACACCACGAAGACGCAGAATGTCGTGTGGAGATTCAGGGCCGTCGGATACGACGTCACCACGTTCCACAACTTCGCCTTCGAACACGTTCAGCTGACGCCATTTTGGAATCATTTCTTCGTAAGCATCGCTGCCATCTAACGGAGAAATTACCAGACGACGTTTGCCTTTGGTTTCTTTACCGAAGGAGATGATCCCGCTGATTTCAGCAAGGATTGCAGGCTCTTTCGGACGACGCGCTTCGAACAGGTCAGCAACGCGTGGCAGACCACCGGTGATGTCCTTGGTACCGCCGGATTCCTGAGGAATACGCGCCAGGGTGTCACCAGAGTGAATCTGAGTACCATCTTCCAGCTGAACGATCGCTTTACCTGGCAGGAAGTATTGAGCAGGCATATCAGTACCTGGGATCAATACGTCGTCGCCTTTAGCATCAACGATTTTCAGTGCCGGACGCAGGTCTTTACCGCTACCAGTACGTTCTGCAGAATCCAGAACAACCAGAGAGGACAAACCGGTCAGGTCATCTGTCTGACGGGTAATGGTCTGAGTATCAACCATATCGGCAAAGCGAATGAAACCACTCACTTCACTGATAACTGGCATTGTGTGCGGATCCCAGTTAGCAACGGTTTCGCCGCCGTTAACAGATGCGCCATCACCTTTGCCCATCACGGAACCGTAAGGCACTTTATAGCTTTCTTTGGTACGACCGAATTCGTCGATCAATTTCAGCTCAGTGTTACGGGAAGTGATAACCAGTTTGCCGTTAGAGTTGCTAACGTGCTTGTGGTTGCTCAGTTTAATGGTACCGGTGTTTTTCACCTGGATGCTGGATTCAGCAGCCGCACGAGATGCCGCACCACCGATGTGGAACGTACGCATCGTCAGCTGAGTACCCGGCTCACCGATGGACTGTGCTGCAATAACACCGATCGCTTCACCTTTGTTGATGATGTGACCACGTGCCAGGTCGCGACCGTAGCAGTTTGCACACACACCAAAGTCAGTTTCGCAACTTACGACTGAACGTACTTTCACGCTGTCGACAGAGTTCTCTTCTAACAGATCACACGTCTTCTCGTGAAGCAGGGTGTTACGTGGAACCAGAATATCCGCCGTACCCGGCTTAAGGATATCTTCTGCAGTCACACGACCCAGTACACGTTCGCGCAGTGGTTCTTTAACGTCGCCACCTTCGATGACCGGAGTCATCATGATGCCTTCGTGAGTTCCACAGTCGTCTTCGGTCACAACCAGGTCCTGTGCCACGTCAACCAGACGACGGGTCAGATAACCGGAGTTCGCAGTTTTCAGTGCGGTATCCGCCAAGCCTTTACGAGCACCGTGAGTAGAGATGAAGTACTGGAGTACGTTCAGACCTTCACGGAAGTTCGCGGTGATTGGCGTTTCAATGATGGAACCATCTGGTTTCGCCATCAGGCCACGCATACCGGCCAGCTGACGAATCTGTGCAGCGGAACCACGCGCACCGGAGTCGGCCATCATAAAGATGCTGTTGAAGGAAACCTGCTGTTCAACAACACCGTCACGGTTGACGACGTCTTCAACAGACAAGTTTTCCATCATTGCCTTAGCAACACGTTCGTTGGCCGCAGCCCAGATGTCGATCACTTTGTTATAGCGTTCGCCAGCAGTGACCAGACCAGACTGGAACTGCTCCTGGATTTCAGCAACTTCGGTTTCTGCTTCTTCGATGATCTCTGCTTTCTTCGCAGGGATTACCATGTCATCGATACCTACTGACGCGCCTGAACGGGCAGCGTAAGCAAAACCGGTGTACATGATCTGGTCAGCAAAAATAACGGTCGGCTTCAGGCCCAAAATGCGGTAACAGGTGTTCAGCATTTTGGAGATAGCTTTTTTGCCCAGAGGCTGGTTGACGATAGAGAACGGCAGACCTTTTGGTACGATCATCCAAAGGATGGCGCGACCCACAGTCGTGTCGATAATCGACGTCTGATGCGTAACTTCGCCTTCGGTATTTTTGATCTCTTCGGTAATACGCACTTTCACACGCGCATGCAGAGAGGCCAAACCGGCGCGGTAAATACGCTCAGCTTCTTTAGGACCAGTCAGAACCATGCCTTCGCCTTTGGCGTTAACACAGTCACGGGTCATGTAGTACAGACCCAATACAACGTCCTGAGAAGGAACGATGATTGGCTCGCCGTTCGCAGGTGACAGGATGTTGTTGGTAGACATCATCAACGCACGCGCTTCCAGCTGAGCTTCCAGCGTCAACGGTACGTGAACAGCCATCTGGTCACCATCGAAGTCGGCGTTATATGCCGCACAAACCAGCGGGTGCAGCTGAATTGCTTTACCTTCGATCAGAACGGGTTCAAACGCCTGGATACCCAAACGGTGCAGGGTTGGTGCACGGTTCAGCAGTACCGGGTGTTCGCGGATAACTTCGTCCAGGATATCCCAAACGACAGCTTCTTCGCGCTCAACCATTTTCTTCGCGGCTTTGATGGTGGTGGCCAGGCCACGCAGTTCCAGCTTGCCGTAGATGAACGGTTTGAACAGTTCCAGTGCCATTTTCTTCGGCAGACCACACTGGTGCAGACGCAGGTAAGGACCTACGGTGATAACGGAACGACCAGAGTAGTCGACACGTTTACCCAGCAAGTTCTGACGGAAACGACCCTGTTTACCTTTAATCATGTCTGCCAGAGATTTCAGCGGACGCTTGTTAGAGCCGGTGATAGCACGACCGCGACGGCCGTTATCCAGCAAAGCATCTACCGCTTCTTGCAGCATACGTTTTTCGTTACGTACGATGATGTCTGGCGCAGCCAGATCCAGCAGGCGTTTCAGACGGTTGTTACGGTTGATAACGCGACGATACAGATCGTTAAGATCCGACGTTGCGAAACGGCCGCCGTCCAACGGAACCAATGGACGCAAGTCTGGTGGCAGTACCGGCAGCACGGTCAGGATCATCCACTCTGGTTTGTTACCAGACTGAACGAACGCTTCCAGCAGCTTGATACGCTTGGTCAGCTTCTTACGTTTGGTTTCGGAGTTGGTTTCGTTCAACTCTTCACGCAGTTGTTCGCATTCCGCTTCCAGATCCATGTTTTTCAACAGAGCCTGGATTGCTTCAGCACCCATCTTCGCGTCGAACTCATCACCAAACTCTTCCAACGCATCCAGATACTGCTCTTCAGTCAGGATCTGGCGTTTTTCGAGGTTAGTCATGCCGCCTTCGATAACCACATAGGATTCGAAGTACAGAACACGTTCGATGTCACGCAATGGCATATCCAGCAGCAAACCGATGCGCGATGGCAGCGATTTCAGGAACCAGATGTGTGCAGTCGGGGAAGCCAGTTCGATGTGGCCCATACGCTCACGGCGTACTTTAGTCTGGGTCACTTCAACGCCGCACTTCTCGCAAATCACGCCGCGATGTTTTAAACGCTTGTACTTACCGCACAGGCATTCGTAGTCTTTTACTGGTCCGAAAATACGGGCGCAGAAAAGGCCGTCACGTTCTGGTTTGAACGTACGGTAGTTAATGGTTTCTGGCTTCTTAACTTCACCAAAAGACCAAGAACGGATCATGTCTGGCGATGCCAGAGCAATTTTGATCGCATCAAACTCTTCGGTCTTAGTTTGCGCTTTCAGAAACTTTAGTAAGTCTTTCACGGATTGGCTCCCGTCGGGTTAGACCTGTTAGGCACCTGGTCTGTATTGATTAACAGGCAGGTGCCCCTGTGATCAGTGCGAATTCGAGTACTTACTCGTCTTCCAGCTCGATGTTGATACCCAGAGAACGGATTTCTTTCAACAATACGTTGAAGGATTCCGGCATGCCTGGTTCCATACGATGATCGCCATCTACGATGTTTTTATACATCTTAGTACGGCCGTTAACGTCATCGGACTTAACAGTCAGCATTTCCTGCAGGGTATAAGCGGCACCGTATGCTTCCAGTGCCCACACTTCCATCTCACCGAAGCGCTGACCACCGAACTGCGCTTTACCACCCAGCGGCTGCTGAGTAACAAGGCTGTAAGAACCGGTAGAACGCGCGTGCATCTTATCGTCAACCAGGTGGTTCAGTTTCAGCATGTACATGTAGCCGACGGTAACCTGACGCTCAAATTGCTCGCCGGTACGGCCGTCAAACAGTGTGATCTGGCCAGAGGTAGGGATTCCGCCCATTTCAAGCAGTTGCTTGATCTCTGTCTCTTTCGCACCGTCGAAGACTGGTGTTGCGATTGGCATACCTTTTTTCAGGTTCTCAGCCAGACGCAATACTTCGTCATCGGTGAAGGTGTTCAGATCAACTTTCTGACGTACATCGTCGCCCAGATCATAGGCACGCTGGATGAACTCGCGCAGCTTAGAAACTTCTTCATGTTTCTTCAGCATGGCATTGATTTTTTCACCAATACCTTTCGCGGCCATACCCAGGTGGGTTTCCAAAATCTGACCAATGTTCATACGTGATGGAACGCCCAGCGGGTTCAGTACGATATCAACAGGAGTCCCGTTTTCATCGTAAGGCATATCTTCGATCGGGTTGATCTTGGAGATAACACCTTTGTTACCGTGGCGGCCTGCCATCTTGTCACCAGGCTGGATTTGACGTTTAACGGCCAAATACACTTTAACAATTTTCAGCACACCTGGTGCCAGATCATCGCCCTGAGTGATTTTACGACGCTTAGCTTCGAGTTTTTTCTCAAACTCAGATTTCAATTCGTCGTACTGTTCAGCAAGCTGTTCCAACTGATTCTGTTTGTCTTCGTCAGTCAGTGACAGTTCTAACCAACGGTCGCGAGGCAATTTGCCCAGCTTGTCAGCTTCAACACCGCCAGCAACCAGCGCAGACTGGATACGTGCAAACAGGCCCGCTTCCAGAATTTGCAGCTCTTCAGTCAGGTCTTTTTTAGCCTGTTTCAGCTGCATTTCTTCGATTTCTAACGCACGTTTGTCTTTTTCCACGCCATCGCGGGTGAAGACTTGCACGTCAATAATCGTACCGGAAACGCCGTTTGGTACACGCAGAGAAGAGTCTTTAACATCAGACGCTTTCTCACCGAAGATCGCACGCAGCAGTTTCTCTTCCGGAGTCAGCTGAGTTTCACCTTTAGGTGTAACTTTACCGACCAGAATGTCACCACCGGTCACTTCAGCACCGATATAAACGATACCGGATTCATCCAGTTTAGAGAGCGCAGCCTCACCCACGTTAGGGATGTCAGCGGTGATCTCTTCAGGCCCTAACTTAGTGTCACGGGACACACACGCCAGTTCCTGGATATGGATGGTCGTGAAGCGATCTTCCTGCACAACACGTTCGGAGACCAAGATGGAGTCTTCGAAGTTGTAACCGTTCCAAGGCATGAACGCGACACGCATGTTCTGACCCAGAGCCAGTTCGCCCAGATCTGTTGACGGACCATCTGCCAGCACGTCGCCGCGCTCGATGGGTTCGCCCAGATTCACACACGGCATCTGGTTGATGCAGGTGTTCTGGTTAGAACGGGTGTATTTGGTCAGATTATAAATGTCGATACCTGCTTCGCCCGGGTACATCTCTTCTTCGTTAACACGAATAACGATACGGGATGCATCCACGTACTGAACAATACCGCCACGTTTAGCTACGGCAGTAACACCGGAGTCAACCGCTACAGCACGTTCCATACCAGTACCTACCAGCGGCTTATCAGCGCGCAGGGTTGGAACTGCCTGACGTTGCATGTTCGCACCCATCAATGCACGGTTGGCGTCATCGTGTTCCAGGAATGGAATCAGAGAAGCACCAACGGATACGATCTGCTGGGTAGAAACGTCCATGTAGTCAACCTGATCGCGGCTAAACAGGCTTGATTCGCCTTTGCTACGACAAGTGACTAAGTCTTCCAGGAAGCGGCCTTCTTCGTCCAGGTTGGAGTTCGCCTGAGCGATTACGAAGTTGCCTTCTTCAATGGCAGACAGGTAGTTAATTTCATCGGTAACCATGCCTTCACGCACACGGCGGTAAGGGGTTTCCAGGAAACCATACTCATTGGTCTGTGCATACACAGACAAGGAGTTGATCAGACCGATGTTTGGACCTTCTGGCGTTTCGATTGGACATACGCGACCGTAGTGAGTCGGGTGTACGTCTCGAACCTCAAAGCCAGCACGTTCACGGGTCAAACCGCCCGGGCCCAATGCAGAGATACGACGTTTGTGCGTGATCTCAGACAACGGGTTGTTCTGGTCCATAAATTGTGACAGCTGGCTTGAACCGAAGAACTCTTTCACCGCAGCCGAAATCGGCTTAGCGTTGATCATGTCCTGAGGCATCAGAGTATCGAGGTCGCCAAGAGACAGACGCTCTTTAACCGCACGCTCAACACGAACCAAACCTACACGGAATTGGTTTTCAGCCATTTCGCCGACAGAACGAATACGACGGTTCCCTAAGTGGTCGATATCATCCACTTCGCCCTGACCGTTACGGATGCCGATCAGCTTTCTCATCACCTGGATGATGTCGTCTTTGCTCAGGATACCTGAACCTTCGATTTCATCACGCAGCAGAGAACGGTTGAACTTCATACGGCCAACAGCAGACAGGTCGTAACGATCTTCAGAGAAGAAGAGGTTTTCGAACAGGCTTTCAGCTGCTTCACGCGTTGGTGGCTCACCAGGACGCATCATGCGGTAGATCTCAACCAGTGCGCTCAGGCGATCGCTGGTTGGGTCGACGCGAATGGTCTCGGACATGTACGCGCCATGATCGAGATCGTTGGTGAACAGCGTTTCAATGGTTTTGTGACCGGACTGGCTCAATTTAGCCAGCAGATCCAGAGACAATTCCATGTTAGCAGGGACGATCAGCTCACCGGTATTGGTGTCGATGTAGTCTTTAGAAACGACTTTCCCTGCGATGTACTCAACAGGAACTTCGATGCGCTGGATTTCGTCTTTTTCAAGCTGACGAATATGACGTGCAGTGATGCGGCGGCCTTTTTCAACATAGACCTTACCGTCAGCTTCGATATCAAAAGAAGCTGTTTCACCGCGCAGGCGCTCAGGTACCAGTTCCATCTGCAACTTGTTGTCGCGGATCTGGTAAGTCACCTTGTCAAAGAACAGGTCAAGGATCTGTTCAGTCGTGTAATTTAATGCACGCAGAATGATGGTCGCTGGCAATTTGCGGCGACGGTCAATACGTACAAACAGGTTATCTTTCGGGTCAAACTCGAAATCCAACCATGAACCGCGGTAAGGGATGATACGTGCGTTATAAAGCACTTTACCCGATGAGTGGGTTTTACCCTTATCACTGTCGAAGAATACGCCCGGACTACGGTGCAGCTGAGATACGATAACCCTCTCAGTACCGTTAATCACAAAGGTACCATTTTCGGTCATGAGCGGAATTTCGCCCATATAGACTTCTTGTTCCTTGATGTCTTTGACCGTACCTTCTGGTGCTTCGCGTTCGTAGATTACCAGGCGCAGTTTCACGCGCAATGGCGCGGAGAACGTCACACCACGGATCTGGCATTCTTTAACGTCGAATACTGGCTCACCAAGACGGTAGCTAACGTATTGCAGCTCAGAGTTACCGCTGTAGCTCTTGATAGGGAATACAGAACGGAATGCAGCTTCCAGACCGTACTGGCCTTCCGGATCTTGCTCGATAAACTTCTGGAACGAGTCAAGCTGGATAGAAAGGAGATATGGAATGTCCAGAACTTGTGGACGTTTACCAAAATCCTTACGAATGCGTTTTTTCTCGGTATAGGAGTAAACCATAGGGTTCCTCAGCTCGCTGATCAGTGACCCAATCTTGTCTGCCCTGAGAAGGACAGTTCATGCAACACCGTTTATGTCGACCGGAAAGCAGAAACGCTTCCCGCAATATCTGTTTTCTACCACTCTTAAATCATTTCGTTGTGCGTTATCTGTAGATGAGCTACAGCAAGAGGCATCAATATATTAAGGCGTCTATAGAAAGAGATATTAGAGTAGTTCAGTGCTCAAACAGTGTGAAACACCACTGACACTCTATAGCGCAAAAAGGCTGGTGACTAAAAAGTCACCAGCCATCAGTCTGTTAGGACAGACTGCACTCCGGGAAGTTAAACTTACTTAACTTCAACAGAAGCACCAGCTTCTTCCAGAGATTTTTTCAGAGCTTCAGCGTCGTCTTTGCTGATGCCTTCTTTCAGAGCTGCTGGAGCAGACTCAACCAGGTCTTTAGCTTCTTTCAGACCCAGGCCAGTTGCAGTACGAACAGCTTTGATAACTGCAACTTTATTCGCGCCAACAGCAGCCAGAATAACGTCGAACTCAGTTTTTTCTTCAACAGCTTCAGCAGCAGCAGCAGGACCTGCAACAGCAGCAGCAGCAGAAACGCCGAATTTTTCTTCCATAGCGGAGATCAGTTCAACGATTTCCATTACAGACAGAGCTGCAACGCCTTCAATGATTTGTTCTTTAGTGATTGACATTTCAAGTGTTCCTAGAATTCAGAAATAGTGTATACGTAAGCAAATGAACGAGATAAGAAAGGCTGATTAAGCAGCTTCTTTCTGATCGCGAACAGCAGCCAGAGTGCGAACCAGTTTGCCTGCAGAGGCTTCTTTCATGGTTGCCATCAGGCGTGCGATTGCTTCTTCGTAAGTAGGCAGAGTTGCCAAGCGGTCGATTTGAGCCGCAGAGATAAACTCACCTTCAAAGGCCGCAGCTTTAACCTCAAATTTTGCATTCGCTTTAGCGAAATCTTTGAACAGACGGGCAGCAGCGCCTGGGTGTTCAGTAGAGAATGCAATCAAGGTTGGACCGACAAACGTGTCTTTCAGGCACTCAAATTGAGTACCTTCTACGACGCGACGCATCAAGGTGTTGCGAACAACACGCATGTAAACGCCAGCTTCACGACCTGCTTTACGCAGTTCAGTCATTTTATCTACAGTTACGCCACGGGAATCCGCAACAACCGCAGACAGCGCGCCTTTGGCTACTTCGATGACTTCAGCAACAATCGCTTGTTTGTCTTGAAGATTTAATGCCATTAGCTTTTTGCTCCTGGATTTAGCCGGGGAAAACCCCCGGAACTCACATCACTTGTTATCGAGATCGATATCAAGCGTTCAAACACGGTGAGCAGAGAATCCAGCAAAGACAAATCTTAATTCTTTTTAAAAAAGACAAAGAAATATTTTCTTCAGGCTCTGTCACCGTCTACGCAGGAAGGATTAAGTCCCTTTCAGGACACCTGCGGTCTTGGACGGAGGCCTGGATAGGCCAGGCTCCAACCGAAAAATCTTGGTTTCGCATTAACGAAACAACGGGCCATAGATTCTAGACAAATCTACCGCCCGCGTAAAGCGATAAACGTCAGCAGTTAATTAGTTAACTGTTGCGCTCAGGCCGCTTTGATCAATAGCAAGACCCGCGCCCATGGTAGTGGACAGGCTTACTTTCTTGATGAAAACGCCTTTAGCCTGAGAAGGCTTCGCTTTTTTCAGAGCGACCAACAGAGCTTCCAGGTTTTCTTTCAGCTTGTCGGATTCGAAATCAACCTTACCAATTGTGGTATGGATGATGCCGTTTTTGTCGTTACGATAACGAACCTGACCTGCTTTAGCATTCTTAACTGCTTCAGCAACGTTAGGAGTTACAGTACCAACCTTCGGGTTAGGCATCAGGCCGCGTGGACCCAGAACCTGACCTAATTGGCCAACAACGCGCATTGCATCTGGAGATGCAATAACAACGTCGAAGTTCATTTCGCCTTTCTTAATCTGGTCTGCCAGATCTTCCATACCTACCAGCTCAGCGCCTGCAGCTTTAGCAGCTTCAGCGTTTGCACCTTGGGTGAAGACGGCAACGCGAACAGAACGACCGGTGCCGTTAGGCAGAACGGTAGCACCACGAACGTTTTGATCAGATTTACGTGCATCGATGCCGAGGTTAACAGCAACGTCCACGCTTTCTACGAATTTAGCAGTGGCCAGCTCTTTGAGCAGAGCAACGGCTTCGGTGATGTCATACTGTTTAGTAGCATCAACTTTGTCACGGATCACGCGCATGCGCTTGGTCAGCTTAGCCATTCTATTAATCCTCCACTACCAGGCCCATGGAACGAGCAGTACCTTCGATGGAGCGAGTCATCGCTTCAACGTCAGAACCAGTCATGTCCGCAGCTTTGGTTTCTGCGATTTCACGAACCTGAGCACTCGTTACTTTACCTACTTTGTCTTTGTTCGGCTTGCCGGAACCAGACTTGATACCAGCCGCTTTCTTCAGCAGTACTGCTGCAGGAGGGGTTTTGGTAACGAAGGTGAAAGAACGGTCAGAATAAACAGTAATAACAACAGGAATTGGCAGGCCTTTTTCCATGCTATCAGTCTTAGCATTGAACGCCTTACAGAATTCCATGATGTTCACGCCTTGCTGACCCAGAGCTGGACCAACTGGCGGACTTGGGTTTGCCATACCGGCTGCAACTTGCAGCTTAACGTAGGCTTGTACTTTCTTGGCCATGGTAAATATCCTCGTTTGGGTGATATCGCCTGTTTGAAGAGGCTCCCCGTTATTTACAATACTTTATACTTTCCACACGCAGAGGCTGCGCATAAAAACAAAAGGCGCGAAATTATAGTTCAATTTCGCGCCCTGTACAACATCTGTTCTAATGAATATTTAGAAAGGTGCCGTTAGCCCTTTTCAACCTGTCCGAAATCCAGTTCAACCGGTGTTGCACGGCCAAAGATGGAAACAGACACTTTCAAGCGGCTTTTTTCGTAATCAACTTCTTCGACCACACCATTGAAGTCCGCAAACGGACCGTCGTTAACACGTACCAGCTCACCTGGTTCAAACAATGTTTTAGGACGTGGTTTATCACCCACTTGTTGCAGGCGATTCATGATCGCATCGACTTCTTTATCGCTGATCGGTGCAGGACGATCTGACGTTCCGCCAATGAAGCCCATCACACGAGGAACGCTGCGAACTAAGTGCCAGCTGGCGTCATTCATCACCATCTGGACCAGCACATAACCCGGGAAGAATTTACGTTCGCTTTTACGGCGCTGGCCACCACGGATCTCAACCACTTCTTCGGTTGGAACCATGACTTCACCAAACAGCTCTTCCATGTCATGTAATTTGATGTGCTCACGCAGCGATTGCGCTACGCGGCCTTCAAAGCCAGAAAACGCCTGGACGACGTACCAACGTTTTTTAGGTGCTTCAGACATTTAGAACCTCAAGCCAGTAATGAAAGATACCAGGCGGACTAAAATACCATCCAGCCCCCACAGAATCAGAGACATAACGGCAGTCACCGCAGCAACGATCAGTGTGGTATGCAATGTTTCCTGGCGCGTTGGCCAAATGACTTTACGTACTTCGGTGCGCGCTTCACGAGCAAACGCAACTGTCGCCTTGCCTTTAGTGGTCAATAAAGCCACTGCGCCTGCAATTGCGATAATAACTACTACGGCTAACGCGCGTAACGGCAGGCTGTATGCACGGTAATAATAGTTACCGACAATAGCTACAACCAACAAAACGGCAACAACCAGCCACTTTACCGCTTCCAGGCCGCGCCCGCTCCCTTGAGCCTCGGTATTCGCACTCATAAACCAACCCGTCACAATGATTCAGAACAAACAACTTTGCCTCGCATTGCGAGGCAAACCAAACCGATCGATGCTCTACTCGAGCGCAATTCGGTGTTTTACGCTATATTTCAGAGCCTATCTCACCAGTGATTATGACGTATAAATCGCTGATGAGATAGGTTCTAGCACCACAGCGTAGAAAAAAGGGCATCGAATGATGCCCTTTTCGGGTGTGTTGCGTCAACGTATAGTGACAAAAAACTATCAGCGATTAAGCGATAACTTTAGCAACAACACCAGCGCCTACAGTACGGCCGCCTTCACGGATTGCGAA
>NZ_JAEMGT010000079.1:0-93556 GCF_017655185.1 Rahnella sp. ChDrAdgB13
CGTTAGCTCAGTTGGTAGAGCAGTTGACTTTTAATCAATTGGTCGCTGGTTCGAATCCAGCACGGCCCACCATCTTTAAGTGGATGTATGTAGTGAAGCAGTGATGGATGAGAACCATTGGTTCGAGCCGAGCGAAGCGAGACGACAACGCGCAGCGTTGCCCGCAGGGTGAGGTAGAAGACCGAATTAATCCAGCACGGCTACCACTTTTAAAGTGAGCCATCTAAATTGCAAAGATGTCTACTTCATCAAATTCAGAAAAAAGCGCCTTTAGGCGCTTTTTTCGCATTCAGACCCCTGTATTTCTCACATTATCTTAACCTGCCTTTATCCACATAATCCCAATACACCTCTCTTTTAAGTCCAGTAAACATTTAAAGCCTTAAGAACAAAATTTGGACGACTTACCTCGTTTTTTACGGTATTTTGTTTAGCATACAAAACCAGTGGGTTTAATCTGTTAAACCGGCTGTGGCTCCCGGCCTTCAGGCGCATTGCCTGACTGAATGAGATGAAGAGTATGAGCGAAACCTTGGATCTGAATGCGACGGTGTATCCTTTCCCGCCTAAACCCGCAGTTCTGAATGCAGACGAAAAGACCTTCTATAAAGAGAAGATTAAGAAACTGCTGAAAGAACGCGACGCCGTTATGGTCGCGCATTATTACACTGACCCTGAAATCCAGGCGCTGGCAGAAGAAACCGGCGGTATCGTCGCGGATTCACTGGAGATGGCCCGTTTCGGTAGCCAGCATCTGGCGTCAACGCTGTTGGTGGCGGGTGTCCGGTTTATGGGGGAAACGGCCAAAATCCTCAGCCCTGAAAAAACGGTTCTGATGCCGACACTCAACGCGGAGTGCTCTCTGGACTTAGGTTGCCCGGAACAGGAATTCTCGGATTTCTGCGACAGCCACCCCGATCGTACCGTTGTGGTCTACGCTAATACCTCGGCGGCAGTAAAAGCCCGGGCGGACTGGGTCGTCACTTCAAGCATTGCGGTAGAACTGATTGAATACCTCGATAGTTTGGGTGAAAAAATCATCTGGGCTCCGGATCGTCATCTCGGAAATTACGTGCGTAAGCAGACCGGGGCGGATGTCCTCTGCTGGCAGGGCGCCTGTATCGTCCATGACGAGTTTAAAACCCAGGCGCTGACCCGGATGAAAGGTTTGTACCCGCATGCGGCCATACTGGTACATCCTGAGTCCCCTCAGGCGATCGTCGATATGGCGGATGCCGTCGGTTCCACCAGCCAGCTGATTCAGGCCGCAAAAACGTTGCCGCAAAAACAGCTTATTGTGGCAACAGATCGCGGTATTTTTTACAAAATGCAGCAGGCGTGTCCGGATAAAGAATTGTTCGAAGCGCCGACAGCTGGTGAAGGCGCCAGTTGCTGTACCTGCGCACATTGCCCATGGATGGCGATGAACGGCCTGAAAGCTATTGCTGAAGGGCTGGAGCATGGTGGGGCAGCACATGCGATCGAAGTCGATGAAGCGCTGCGAGTGAAATCACTGATCCCGCTGAACCGGATGCTGGATTTCGCGGCTCAGCTGAAATTACGGGCGCAAATCAAAGCGCTTTAAGCCGAAGGCATTTTCAGAACAATTAAGGGAAGGACGTGATGATGGATTTCTTCAGTACCAGCAATATTCTGGTTCATATTCCTCTTGGAAAAGGCGGGTATGACCTGTCATGGATCGAAGCCGTTGGCACCATTTTTGGTCTGCTTTGCATCTGGTACGCCAGCAAAGAAAAGCTGATCAACTATGCGTTCGGTCTGATCAACGTCACTTTGTTTGCGATCATCTTCTTCCAGATCCAGCTTTACGCCAGCCTGTTGCTGCAGATCTTTTTCTTTGCTGCCAACATTTATGGCTGGTATGCGTGGAGCCGTCAGACAGCCGATCAGCAAGCCGAGTTGCAAATTCGCTGGTTGCCTCGTGGGAAAGCGCTCATCTGGGGCACAGTGTGTATCGCGGGAATTCTGCTGATGACGTTTAACATCGACCGCGTATTTGCCGCGCTCACACTGGTGGCGGTGAATGTGATGCAGGCGCTGGGGCTGAATGTCAGTATGCCAGAGCTTCAGCCCGATGCGTTCCCGTTCTGGGATTCATCCATGATGGTGTTGTCGATTGTCGCGATGCTGCTGATGACGCGCAAATATGTCGAAAACTGGCTGCTGTGGGTAGTGATTGATGTCATCAGCGTAGCGATTTTTGCCTATCAGGGCGTTTATGCCATGGCGCTGGAATATGTTCTGCTGACGCTGATTGCGCTGAACGGTTCGTGGCTATGGATCAAAAGCGCGAAGCAAAACGGCTCGCAGCCACTGCAAACGGCCTGAATCCGCTTCAACAAAACGCCTCCGTCGCGGAGGCGTTTTGCTTGCTGCAATCTATGAACAATCAGTGATGATGGTGTGCGTGGCTGTGACCATGATGGTCGTGTCCGGCGCTGGTCGCCGGAGTTTCATTTATCCCGCAATCTGGCGTTTCACAGCGACCATATTCCATCTGAATCGTCGCATGTCCAATACGGCATTTCTCCAGCAAATGATGCTGAATGCGATCTAACAACGCATCGTGATCGTGCGGCGGGACGACCTGCACATGCAGCGTCATCAGGCGCTGCTCACCAATCTGCCAGACGTGAACGTGATGAACATTACGAACTTCAGGAATGCTCATCGACAAATCACGGCGCAATTTATCGATATCAATTTCTTCCGGCGTCCCTTCCAGCAGCTCATGAAAACTTTCACGTAACAGCCGCCAGGCATTGTTCAGCACCAGACATGAAACCAGCACCGACAGAATCGGGTCGATGGGTGTCCAGCCGGTATACATGATGATCAGCGCCGCCGCCACCGCACCTATTGAGCCCAGCAAATCGCCCAGCACGTGCAGCGCCGCAGCGCGTACGTTGATGTTGGCTTTTTCCTGCCCCTGATGCAGCAACCAGAATGCCAGAATATTGGCAAACAGCCCGGCAATAGCGATCACCAGCATCGTGGTGCCCATCACCGGCTGCGGATTGAAGAAACGGGCGATGGCCTCCCATACGATCAGTACCACAATCACTAACAGCGCGGCGGCATTCACGAAAGCCGCCATGGTCGTCAGGCGCAGATAGCCAAAAGTATGGCGTGAGTTCGGTTTACGTTTCGCAAAACGCACTGCCATTAATGCCACCAGTAACGCAGCAGCATCCGTCAGCATATGGCCGGCGTCTGCCAGCAAAGCCAGAGAGCCAGAAATCAGCCCGCCAATGACTTCCGCAACCATAAAAACCACGGTCACAAGGAAAGCCAGCAACAGACGTCGGCTATTTTTATCCTGCGGTAACAGGGAAGAAGACATAGTTATATTCGCAAAAAGTATGAACAGAGAGGAAACAATAGCGTAATCATGGCATGTTGCAAGACAGGGAGCAGAAAGGAAAAAGAGGAACGAATGTTCCTCCTTTATGTACTTTTAAAATTAGTTACCGGTGGCTTTAGACTGATTGGTGCCAGGAACCTGATCCGGGCAACGACCGTCCTTACACATGGCTTTTTTGTGGTCGACTGTTTTTTTGCTCATATCTTTATGTGCTTTGGTAGTCGACGTGTGTTTCTTTTTGTGAACTTCATTCACGGGCTTATCTGTTTCATTGATTTTGCTGTTATCGACCCCGTTAGGTGCGATTTTCTGCACTGAACCCGGGCTGTTAGATTGATTAGCAGAACCATTGTTTGAACCGGTATCAGCGCCTTCTGCAAAAGCTGCACCTGAAGCCAGGGCCATTGTTGCGGACAGTAAAATAATGGCGAGTTTCTTCATAACCTTTATCTCCATTTTCGGGTTGTTGTTCGCTGTGGGTAATGTGTCTCCATTGAGATAAAAGCTTAGCTAATGAATTTATGTCTTAAATCAAAATGAGACTATTCGTAAGTGTAAAAGTAGATTTACACCGACACCCAATCCGGCTAGATTGAACGCGGTCAGCGTTTCGCTTTGTCTCTTATGAACACCCAATGGAACAGTTATGAATTATCAAAACGACGATTTACGTATCAAAGAAATTAAGGAACTTTTGCCACCTGTAGCGTTGCTGGAAAAGTTTCCCGCCACTGACAAAGCGGCAAAGACGGTGTCTCATGCGCGCAATGCGATTCATAAGATACTGAAAGGAAACGACGATCGTCTTCTGGTAGTCATCGGCCCTTGCTCAATTAACGATCCTAAAGCCGCTAAAGAGTACGCAGCACGTCTGCTGAAAATGCGCGAAGAATTGCAGGGTGAACTGGAAGTGGTCATGCGCGTTTACTTCGAAAAACCGCGTACGACTGTTGGCTGGAAAGGGCTGATCAACGACCCGCACATGAACAACAGCTACCAGATAAATGATGGTTTGCGCATTGCCCGCAAATTGTTACTGGATATTAACGACACCGGTCTGCCTGCGGCGGGTGAATTCCTGGACATGATCACGCCACAATATCTGGCTGATTTGATGAGCTGGGGCGCGATTGGCGCACGTACTACAGAATCTCAGGTTCACCGTGAGCTTTCCTCCGGTTTATCCTGCCCCGTAGGTTTCAAAAACGGCACCGACGGCACCATCAAAGTGGCGATCGACGCGATTAACGCAGCCGGTGCGCCGCACTGTTTCCTGTCTGTGACCAAATGGGGCCACTCCGCAATCGTCAACACCAGCGGAAATAACGACTGCCACATCATTCTGCGCGGCGGCAAAAAGCCAAACTACAGCGCGCAGGACGTGCTGGAAGTGAAAGACGGCCTGAAAAAAGGCGGCCTGCCGGCTCGCATCATGATCGACTTCAGCCACGCCAACAGCAGCAAACAATTCAAAAAACAGATGGAAGTCTGTGAAGATGTTTGCGGTCAGGTTGCCGGTGGCGAACAGGCGATTATGGGCGTGATGGTTGAAAGCCATCTGGTCGAAGGCAATCAGAGTCTCGACAGCGGCGAGCCACTGGTTTACGGCCAGAGCGTGACCGATGCGTGCATTGGCTGGGAAGATACCGAAGTGTTGCTGCGTAGCCTTGCGAACGCAGTCAAAGCGCGTCGCGGTTAATCAGTCACAGCAATTCTGAGCTGAGCCCCGTTAAGGCGGGGCTTTTTTGTGGCTGTAAGAACGCTGTCATCGTGTGATGCCAAAAGAGAATATCTATGCTGATTTATAACGTTTTTGGCCGGTATCTGGGGGTTAAAAAGACGCCGGAGGGCTGGCAGGTCTTTCGTGCCGAGATGACCGAGAGAAAATTCTCGCGCCTCTACGACATCATCATTCCTGACGATATGACTGAAGCGGAAATCCCCGGCTGGCTGGGCGATATTTTTCACGAGTCAGCGACGGAATTGCATCCTGACGTCTGGCGTATCGAGTAATGTTGGTTTTGCGCCGGGTCAGACCCATAAAAAAAGGCATGCTTTCGCATGCCTTTTTTGCATTTCTGATGAGCTCAGAAACCGCTAATTACTTCGCTTTACCCTGGTTTGCCACGGCCGCGGCTTTCGCTGCGATTTCATCGGCATTGCCCAGATAATAACGTTTGATTGGTTTGAAGTTTTCGTCGAATTCGTAAACCAGTGGAACGCCGGTAGGGATGTTCAGTTCCAGGATTTCGTCTTCGCTCAGGTTATCCAGATATTTAACCAGCGCACGCAGGGAGTTACCGTGCGCAGCAATAATCACACGCTCGCCGCTTTCGATGCGAGGTTTGATGACATCAGTCCAGTAAGGAATAACGCGGTCGATGGTCAGCGCCAGGCTTTCTGTGGTTGGCAGCTCTTCAGGTTTGAGTTTGGCATAACGCGGGTCATGGCCAGGGAAGCGCTCATCAGCACGATCCAGTTCTGGTGGAGTCACAGCAAAACCACGACGCCATTGTTTAACTTGCTCGTCGCCGTACTTCTGTGCTGTTTCAGCTTTGTCCAGACCCTGCAACGCGCCGTAATGACGTTCGTTCAGTTTCCAGGATTTCTCAACCGGCAGCCATGGCTGGTTCAGTTCGTCCAAAACGCTCCACAGAGTATGGATGGCACGTTTCAGCACAGAGGTGTAAGCGAAGTCAAATTGGAAGCCTTCGTCTTTCAGCAGCTGACCCGCAGCTTTTGCTTCAGTACGGCCCTTGTCGGACAGTTCAACATCATGCCAACCGGTAAAACGGTTTTCTTTGTTCCACTCACTTTCACCGTGTCTTACCAGCACCAGCTTGGTTACAGCCATAGCTAAACTCCTCAGTTAACTGAATTTTCAATGATAACAGTTATCATTATAGGGTCTGGGCATCACGATCGGCAATCTGAATGTATTCAGGAAACCTATGCGTGACGCCCGTTTGTCTTAAACATAACGAATTTGCTGTGGCGATGTAAAACAAAACGCGCAGACGGTCACCCGGACAGCGCGTTTTGTGCAAAAGGACAGCGGATTAGCTGGCTTTTTTCAGGCAGGTACTCATGAAGGTTTTGCGGGCGTTGCCTTTAAGTTCTTGTTTCGCAGCATCAGCATTACAGGTTTTCATCTTTTTCTGCTGAGGATTCATTTTATCGTCTGTTTTGGCCTCGGCTTTCAGGCAGTTGCTCATGAATTTTTTGCGCTCATCGCCCTTAAGCGATTGTGTGGTGGCCTGCTGATTACAGTCGGTCATTTTCTGGCGCTGCTCAGTCTGAGCGGGGGAAGGCACTTTTACGGGATCCGCGGCCAGAGCAGAACCCGCCGCACACAAGGTCGCCAGCAGGGATAACACAACGGGTAAACGCATAACGAACTCCTTTTTGAACGTCCTTTTCGCAGGACACTCTCTAAGCGTAGATGCGGGAGGCGGCTTTAGCTGAAAAAGTGCTGACGCAGATGCGTCATCAGTCACAAATTTGCAGAAGGGAAAGCGTGAAGGGCAGGTTGGGATGAGCCTGCCCCGGGAAGATTACAGCGCGAAGAACTGATAAGTGGTGGCGGATTTGTACGTCTGACCCGGTTTAATCCAGCAGCTTGGCTGCGGCCAGGTCGCGTGGTTCGGGCTGTCCGGCAGGAATTCACTTTCCAGCGCAACGCCGCTGTAGCTGGCATATTCGCCGCCGCTGCGGTTTGGCGTGCCACCGAGGAAGTTGCCGCTGTACAGCTGCACTGCCGGTGCCGACGTGAACATCGTCATTTTGACTTTGCCATCGGCTGACCACAAATGCGCAGCCGGATTGCTGCCGGTATTGCACGAGCGGTTGAGCAGATACGCATGGTCATAACCTTTCACCCGTTGCTGATCGCGATCCTTGAGGAAATCTTTCGCCAGCGTTTTTGCGGCGTTGAAATCCATACCGGTATGTTCAACCGGCGTCGGATCGGCGCACGGAATACCGTCGCTGTCGACCGGCAGGAAGCGGTCAGCAAACAGTTGCAGCTTGTGCTGTCGCGCATCGGTGCCTTCACCGTCGAGATTGAAATAAGCGTGATTAGTCAGATTGACCGGGCACAGCTTATCCACCGTCGCTTCATAGCGGATTTCCAGACGGTTATCATCGGTCAGCTGATAATGCACTTTGGCCGTCATATTGCCCGGATAACCCTGATCGCCGTCGGCTGAAAACAGCCCGAACGTCAGCTTCTGCGCGTTTTGCTCAAGAATTTTCCAGCGACGCGCATGAAAACCTTCCGGGCCGCCGTGCAGCTGATGTACGCCCTGATTGGCGACGACCAGATGTGGTTTGCCTTCAATCTCGAACTGCGAGCGGGCGATGCGGTTGGCGTAGCGCCCGACGGTCGCGCCAAGATAGGCGCTCTGATTCATATAGTCGTGCGGTGTCTGGCAGCCGAGGAGCAGTTCGCGGGTCGAGCCGTCAGCCAGCGGCAGCGTAAAGGATAACCAGGTCGCGCCCCAGTCCATGAATGTGGCGGTTGCGCCCGCCGCATTCTGTAGCGTCACCTGTTCAAACGGCTGGCCATCGGGTGCCAGCTGTGTGTTTTCAGGTTTTAACATATGCCAGCCCCCTGGGAAGCGGTGCAAACGTAGAAGGTTTCTTTCAGGCCGCTGTAGGCGTGATATTGCTGCTCAACGGCGTGACGGACTTTGTCTACCATCTCTGTCGGAACGAGTGCCACGATGCAGCCGCCGAAGCCGCCGCCGGTCATGCGCACGCCGCCTTTATCGCCAATCACTTCTTTGACGATTTCCACCAGTTTGTCAATTTGCGGAACGGTGATTTCAAAATCATCGCGCATGGAGGCGTGAGATTCCGCCATCAGTTCGCCCATGCGTTTCAGGTCGCCGCTGGCCAGTGCGTCAGCCGCTGCCAGAGTACGATCGTTTTCAGTGATCACGTGACGTGCACGGCGTGCAACCACCGGATCCAGTTCATCCTGAATGGAGAAGAACAGGGCAGGGTCTACGTCGCGCAAGGCTTTCACACCGAAGAAGCGGGCGGCTACTTCGCACTGCTCGCGACGGGCGTTGTATTCGCTGTCAACCAGACCGCGTTTCACGTTGGAGTTGATGATCACCACGGCTGCGTTTTCCGGCATAGACACGGCGCGGGTTTCCAGTGAGCGGCAGTCGATCAGCAGGGAATGGTTTTCTTTACCGAGAGCAGAAATCAGCTGATCCATAATCCCGCAGTTGCAACCGACGAACTGGTTCTCTGCTTCCTGACCGTTCAGTGCCAGCGCCACGCCGTCCAGCGGCAAATCATAAAGAGATTTCAGCGCCTGGCCGACGGCGACTTCCAGCGATGCAGAAGAACTCAGCCCTGCGCCCTGAGGCACGTTGCCGCTGATCACCATGTCTGCGCCGGAGAAATCTTTATTACGCAGCATCAGATGTTTCACCACGCCACGCACGTAGTTGGCCCACGGATGCGCGTCGCTGTGCAGGATCGGTTCGTCGAGAGAGAAGGTATCTTCCTCGTTGTCGTAATCGGCGGCGATCACGCGGATCACACGGTCGTTGCGCTGTGCGCAGGCGATCACCGTTTCATAATCGATGGCGCAAGGCAAAACGAAACCGTCGTTGTAATCGGTATGTTCGCCAATCAGGTTAACGCGACCCGGCGCTTTGATGGTGATCGTGGCAGGGTAGCCGAATTTGTCGGCAAAGATTTCCAGGGTTTTGGTTTTCAGTTTCATTGTTTTTCTCCGGCCTCACGATAATGAACATCACTCACCGCCCGCAGACGCTCTGCGGCTTGTTCGGCTGTCAGGTCGCGTTGGGTTTCAGCCAGCATTTCGTAGCCGACCATGAATTTGCGAACCGTGGCTGAACGCAGCAACGGCGGGTAGAAATGGGCATGCAGCTGCCAGTGTTCGTTGTCGCCTTCGGTAAACGGCGCGCCGTGCCAGCCCATGGAATACGGGAAAGAGCACTGGAACAGATTGTCATAGCGGCTGGTCAGTTTTTTCAGCGCCAGCGCTAAATCACTGCGCTGGGCATCGGTCAGCCCGGTGATGCGCTTAACGTGAACTTTTGGCAGCAGCAGCGTTTCGAACGGCCACGCCGCCCAGTAAGGCACCACGGCCAGCCAGTGTTCGGTTTCCACCACCGTGCGGCTGCCGTCTGCCAGCTCGCGCTGCACGTAATCCACCAGCATCGGCGAACCTTGCTCGTCGAGATAAGTGCGTTGCAGACGGTCTTCACGCTCGGCTTCATTAGGCAGGAAACTGTTCGCCCAAATCTGGCCATGCGGATGCGGGTTAGAGCATCCCATCGCCGCGCCTTTATTCTCAAAAACCTGCACCCACGGGTAGGTTTTCCCTAAATCCGCGCTTTGCTCCTGCCAGGTTCTGACGATTTCCGTCAGGGCTTCTACGGAAAGCTGCGGCAGCGTTTTGCTGTGATCCGGCGAGAAACAGATAACCCGGCTGGTGCCGCGTGCGCTCTGGACCCGCATCAGCGGGTCATCGTTTTCCGGCGCAAACGGCGTGTCCGGCATCAGCGCCGCGTAATCGTTGGTGAACACGAAAGTGCCGGTGTATTTCGGGTTCACATCGCCCGTTACGCGGGTATTGCCCGGGCAGAGGAAACAGTCCGGATCGTGCGAAGCCAGAACCTCCTGCGAAACGGCTTCCTGCTGGCCCTGCCACGGGCGTTTGGCCCGGTGCGGGCTCACTAAAATCCACTGATCGGTCAGCGGATTGTAGCGGCGATGTGGATGATCAATCGGGTTAAACGTCGTCATAAACTTTCCTTGGTCTGCCTTAATCCGGGTAGCCCTGCGGGTTTTTCGATTGCCACAGCCAGGTGTCATTGGCCATGTCTTCCAGCGTGCGTGTCACTTTCCAGTTGAGTTCTTTCTCGGCTTTAGTCGGGTCAGCCCAGTAGGCTGGCAGGTCGCCCTCGCGGCGTGGTGCAAACTTGTAGTTCACCGGTTTGCCACAGGCTTTGCTGAAGGCCTCAATCACTTCCAGCACGCTCTGGCCGAAGCCTGCGCCGAGGTTGTAAATGTGTACGCCCGCTTTGTTGTGCAAGGTTTTCATTGCGGCGATATGGCCGTCGGCCAGATCGACTACATGGATGTAATCGCGAACGCCGGTGCCGTCAGGCGTCGGATAATCGTTGCCGAATACCGCCACAGATTCGCGGCGACCCACGGCCACTTGGGCAATAAACGGCATCAGGTTATTGGGCACGCCCTGCGGATCTTCACCCATCAGGCCAGACGGATGCGCGCCAACCGGGTTGAAATAGCGCAGCAGGGTAATGCTCCACTCCGGTTCAGCACGTTGCACGTCTTCGAGAATTTGTTCGACCATCAGCTTGCTGCGGCCATAAGGGCTGGAAGGGTTGCCGGTCGGGAAATCTTCGACATACGGGGTTTTCGGCTGATCGCCATACACCGTCGCGGACGAGCTGAATATCAGGTTTTTAACGCCCGCAGCGCGCATTGCTTCAACCAGCACCAGCGTGCCGGAAACGTTGTTATCGTAATAGGCCAGCGGCTTGGCGACGGACTCCCCGACGGCTTTCCAGCCCGCGAAATGAATCACGGAATGAATGTGGTGTTCGCTGAAGATCTTATCGAGGAGTGCGCGGTCGCGGATATCACCTTCATAGAACAGCGGCGTTTTGCCGGTGAGCGTATTGATGCGCTCCAGAACGCTGACTTTACTGTTGTGAAGATTATCCAGAATGATTGGGGTATAGCCCGCATCAATCAGTTGCACGCATGTATGGCTACCAATGTAACCGCTACCACCTGTGACTAAGACGTACATAATCGCTCCTCAATGAATATCATGATGCAACGATAACACGCTGCAAGGCTGAAAAAGGTGATCCATCCCCAATAAAATGGAATCGCTTACACAAACAGTTTATCACCTTTCAATGCCGCTATACAGGTGCTGTGCGCCGTACAGAAAGCCTGCGGGAGCGTGCCGGAAGCCAGAAGTATAGCTAAGTGTAATCGCTTACATTCTGGGGTGTGATTTATCCGCGGCAGGCTTTTACTTCATTTTTCAGACTCCAGCCGGAGGGAACGCCGACATTTTATCCAGCAACCAGTTCCGCAGGATCCCGATATCGTCGCGTGCGCTTTTCTCTTTTGTGGTCACCAGATAATAGTTTGCACCGGGGAGATGGTGCGGGAAGGGAACGGTGAGGATGCCTTTTTCAATGAAATCCCGCGCCAGCAAACTGCTGACAATCGCCACGCCCTGGCCGGCAATGGCCGCCTGAATGGCGTGAGTTTCGTCGGTAAAACGCAACCCGTTGTCGATGTTGAGGTCTTTCGGGCCGAAATGCGCACGCCAGTTTTCCCAGTCGGGTGAAGGGCGGGGAATGTGACGATTTTCCACATGAAACAGCGTTACGTCCTTCAGGTCTGCCGGGGTTTTCAGCGCCAGCGCCGGGCTGGAGACCAGTATAAATGTGTCGTGATACAGCAGTGTGGAATCCAGCGACTCATCGGCAGATTCGCTGTAACGGATCGCCACATCCACGGTATTGCGCGTTAAATCCACCAGCTCAATGCCGGTGTGCAGCCGCAAATCCATGGCCGGTGCCACCTGTTTTAAATCTGCCAGCCGCGGAACCAGCCAGTGCGTCAGAAAATTCGAGGTGGTCGTCAGCGTCAGCGCAGGGGGTAATCCGGCGTGATGAATTTCTTCCACGGCAGCCTGTAAACCGGCAAAAGCCTGGCGCGTGGCCTGCCGCAAAATTTGCCCGGCGGCGGTCAGTTTCACCTCGCGGGCGCTGCGCTCAAAAACGGCGGTGCCCAGCGCCTCTTCCAGAACACGGATCTGGTGACTGATCGCCGTAGCCGTGACGCCGATTTCTTCGGCAGCGCGTTTAAAGCTGGCTTGCTGCGCCACGGCGTCGAACGCTTTCAGTGAACCCAGAGGCGGTAAACGGATTTTCTTCATGATGAGTTATTTTCATCCGTGGCTGAAATCTATGACTTTGAGTCTCCTAAAATAGGCGGTGTAAGCTCCTTTATCAACACGATGAGGATGAATAACGTTCATCCTGATATCGCAAGGTTTCGGTTAAGGAGTTCTGTATGTCTGCCATTAATTTCCGGGTGCCCGCGCTGGCCTTTTCGCTCGGCGCTTTGTTTATTATGTCACTGACCATGACGCTGCTGGGTGTGGCGCATCAGGGGCTGGACACGCCGCTAACGCACAGCTTTGCGGGCGCGGCGGCTATATTTTTCACGTTGTTTATGATCAGCGAGCGTTATAACCCGCAGCCGCTTTTGCCGCAGACCTTGCGGGCTTGCACCGAATTGCAGATAAGCCTCTGGACCAGCATTTTCTTTGCCGGCCTTTGCGTACCGGCTTTCTTCCTGCTGGCCTGGCTGCTGAAAAACAGTTACGGGTTTGGTCTGATGCAAATCCTCCTGAGCATTGCCCTGATCTTGCTGATGGTCCGGGCGGGCCATGTGCTGGGTGAAAAGGTTCAGGCTGAATTCACCCGCGATAAACGCCTGCTTCTGGGCTTTACGCTGGTCGCCGCCGGAACAGGGATGATTGCTGTGATGTCGGAAGGCTGCGCGTTCTGGCTGGCGCCGCTGCCCGCGATGATCCTCAGCGGTCTGGGGCTCGGGATGGTGAATCACGCCAGAAATATCAGGTTGCAGGTGATTGCGGCGCAGGGACGATGGCTCAACGGCGTGGCACTCATCGCCAGCACCGTGGTTTCACTGGCGTTGCTGACAATGATTGTGACGATTTATCCGGGCTACGCGGGACTGGAAAACGGATTCACACTGTTGGGGATTTTTGCCCTGGCGGGCATGGTGGTGGCGCTGATGGCCGAGGCGTAAAAACCGCCCTCCATGGAGCGGAAGGCGGGTGAAAAATCAGAGCGCGTCAATCTGATAACGGTAAATTTCGCCCTCAGGAATAAAACTCAGGCGGTGAGTAATGCACGCCGGCGCATCTTCCGCGTGATGCGAAACGAACAGCAATTGGGTATCACCTTCACCAATCAGAATATCGACGAAACGGCGCACCAGCTGGCGGTTTATCGGATCTAAACCCTGCAACGGCTCGTCGAGGATCAGCAGCGCCGGATGTTTCACCAGTGCGCGGGCAATCAGTGCCAGACGTTGTTGCCCCCAGGACAGGCTGTGGAACGGTGTATCACCGGCATTGCCGCCGAGGCCGAGCAATTCCAGCCACTGATTTGTGAGGAATCTCTGGCGATCAGAAACCGCCTGATAAATGCCAATCGAATCGAAGAATCCAGAGGTGATCACGTTGCGGACGCTGGTGCTGACGCGGTAATCCAGATGCAGGCTGCTGCTGACATAACCGATGTGGCGCTTGATGTCCCAGATGGTTTCACCGCTCCCGCGGCGGCGGCCAAACAGCGTCAGGTCATTGCTGTAACCCTGCGCGTGATCGCCTGTGATCAGGCTGAGCAGCGTCGATTTCCCTGCGCCATTCTGCCCGGTGATCTGCCAGTGCTGACCGTGATCAACCTGCCAGCTTAAGTTGTGCAGGATCGGTTTATCGTTGTATTGCACCACGCCGTCGCGCAACGCGATCAGCGGAGAATCCTGTGGCGGCGTAACGCGCACTGTCGGATCTTCTGCTTCCGGCACTGCCATGCCACTGAGGCTTTCGCTGTGCGCCAGTTGTGCGACCAGCGCATCAGCCATGACCTGTTCGCGCGGGCCGACGGAGGCCAGCGTACAATCCGCCAGCACACCGACGTTTTGCACAAACGGCGGAATATCGTCGAAGCGGTTGAGCACCAGTACCATTGTCTGGCCTTCGCCGGAAAGGGTGTCCAGCAACTGCGCCAGCTGCGCGCGGGCATTGACGTCGAGCCCGTCGAACGGTTCGTCAAGCACCAGCAGATCTGGCCGTTGCATCAGCACCTGACACAGCAGCGTCTTGCGGGTTTCACCGGTGGATAAATATTTGAACCGGCGATCGAGTAATTTTTCGATTCCAAACTGCGCGGCAAGGGCGGCGCAACGGGCAGGATCGCGCACTTCTTCCTGAATGATTTCCGCCGTCGTCCGGCCGGTATCGTCTTCCCCTTCACTCAGTAAATCGGTGTTATTGCGTTGCCATTCATCGGCGACCAGTTTCTGGAGTTGCTCAAACGACAGGCGAACGATGTGCGGAAAACGGTTTTCACGGGTTCCTTTCAGCAGGGTGATATCGCCCGCCAGCGCGCGGGCCAGCGCTGATTTACCGCTGCCATTCGAGCCGACGAATGCCCAACTGTCGGTCTGATGAATACTGAGCTCGGAAAGTGTGAGGGTTCGGGTATCGCTGAGGCGAAAAACGCCTTGCGAGATATGCAACGACATTCTGCTATCCCTTTTTCCCGTCCTGCTCCAAGTTGCATGTGAGTTGGCTACGTTCACTCACCCGAATCACTTACTCGTGTAAGCTCATCGGGATTTACTCTGTTGCCGCCTGCCTGAAACTCGAATTATTTAGGGAAATGAATTTTGATTGATAAATTAAGGGATAAGCGCTGCACTCTCTTAAGTCAATTGACAATTCTGCAAAATGTTAACGCTAATTCTGCAAGATTTTGATTTTTATTATCTTTTCAGCACAGTGTGGCGAGGATTACCTTGTCATCATCAAACTGCGCGAAGACGTTCTGGCCGGTTTTCAACGCCAGACGGTCAACGTCACTGTTGGGCACCGTGGCGCACAACGTTTCGCTGCTGGGTAATTGTACCAGCACCTCGCAGTTACTTTCACCGCGCTGAATACTGATGACGTCACCCTGCAACGCGTTATGCGGATTTTCTGCCGTATAGCCGAGTGTGATCCACGGCGCTTTAATCAGCACCAGCACTTCTTTGCCCGGCGTCAGAGCCAGACGGTCGGCGCTTTGCTCGGTGATCGCCGCACGAATTTGCGTTTTGCCGTCGGCCAGCATGATGTCGATATGCTGCTGAACAACCTCATGCGAACGGTCAATAACGTTGCCGAAAAACTGATTGCGGGCGCTGGTTTGCAGTGAGAAACGCGAAATCGCCGCAAGCAGGCTGTCGAGCGGCAGGGAGTCTTCTTTCAGTACATCAAAGGCTTTTTGCTGGATTTGCGCCAACAGTTCATACAGCTGAATCAGGCGTTCGCCGTAAGGCGTCAGCACGGCACCGCCTCCGCCTTTACCGCCGGTGCTGCGTTCAACCAGGGTCTGGTCTGCCAGCTGATTCATTTCATTGATAGCATCCCATGCGCTTTTATAGCTGATGCCCGCGAGCTTCGCGCCCTGACTGATTGAGCCGGTATGCCGTACCTGTCGCAGCAATTCGATGCGGCGCGGATCGGCGAACAATCGCTGCTGGAGTTTAAGGGTTAAGAGAATTTCGGCTTGCATTGCAGCGTCCTTATTAGAATCATTATTCATTGTCGCCGTTAAACCCACAGGCAGGCAAGTTGGCTAAATGCTAAAGTAATCACAGTCCCGTACTGTTATTATCCGCAACAGATTGATTTTTCGTTTTGACTTCAAGCACGAAGTCCTACAACGCCTTCGGGCCGTTCAGCCAGTTAAGTGAGGCTATCATGTTAGAATTATTAGAAAGTTTGCTTTTCGCTGCCATCATGGTACCGATTTTCATCGCGGTTATCCTGGGTCTGATCTGGGGACTGGGCGAAATTTTCAACGTTATTTCCAACGTCGGCCACTCTAAAGAGTCCCGAAATACCCCGATTGTAAAATGAGTTAAGGGGTTTAAACCGCTTTCCGAAGAGCCCGGCCATTGTGCCGGGCTTTCTATTTTCAGGGTGAGATCAAGAAACCGCAGGTTCTTAATGTCCGCGGGGATAAAACGGATGACATCATTTTTTTCGACGTTATATTGGTGCTTACATAACGTAACATCTACTTATAAGGAAGAAGAAAACTGATGAAAACCTCATGGGGCAAATTGTTAACTGCTACCGTCATGGTCGCCGGTCTGGGCGTTCAGGCTCAGGCTGCTGAAAAAATTACGGTCTTTGCCGCCGCGTCGCTGACCAATGCGTTGCAGGATATCGCCACGCAATATCAGAAAGAAAAGGGCGTGCAGGTTGTCTCCTCTTTCGCTTCCTCTTCAACGCTGGCGCGCCAGATTGAACAGGGCGCACCGGCGGATATGTTCATCTCTGCCGACCAGCAGTGGATGGACTACGCCATCAGCAAGCAGGAAATCGTTGATAACACCCGTTACACCTTGCTGGGCAACGAACTGGTGCTGATTTCTGCGAAAAGCAGCAAAATCGATAAAGTCGATATTACTGAAAAAACCGAATGGACCAAACTGCTGGGCGACAGCCGACTGGCAGTGGGCGATCCGGACCACGTTCCGGCCGGTATTTATGCTAAAGAAGCCCTGCAAAAACTGGGCGCCTGGACCACGCTGGAACCTAAACTGGCGCGCGCCAGCGACGTTCGTGCGGCAATGGCGCTGGTAGAACGTGAAGAAGCGCCACTGGGAATCGTGTATGGCTCTGATGCGGTTGCCAGCAAAAAAGTTAAAGTGGTTGGCATCTTCCCGGCAACCAGCCACAAGCCGGTTGAATATCCGATGGCGATTGTGAAAGGCCACGAAAATGCGACCGTCAGCGGTTTCTATGATTATTTGAAAACGCCAGCGGCCGCTGAAATCTTCAGGAAATACGGTTTCACACCGCGCGGATGATCCGTTTATCGCCGAAACCCTGAAGTCATCCCTCCGGGGATGACTTTATATTTGTTCCACGTTGTAATGTAATACTAAAGCGTTGATTCTTTCCTGATGTCGCGAATACAAAATGCCCCGAGCACCTAATCTTGCGTCCCCCTGTGGCGGCTGATTAAAGGCTTTACCTTTTTTGCCGATATTTTATGTTTGCGGCTTCACATTTTATTCAGGACAAATGAACCGACATGATGTTGAGTGAATATGAGTGGCAGGCGGTACTTCTCAGTTTGAAAGTCTCGAGCCTGGCCGTTGTTTGCAGTCTGCCGCTTGGTATTCTGATGGCGTGGATTTTGGTCCGCTGCCGCTTCCCCGGCAAATCCCTGCTCGACAGTATTATCCATCTGCCGCTGGTATTACCGCCGGTGGTCATTGGTTATTTGCTGCTGGTGGTGATGGGGCGACGCGGCGTGGTGGGGCAGTGGCTGTATAACTGGTTCGGCTTCAGTTTCAGTTTTAGCTGGCACGGTGCCGTGCTGGCGTCCGCTGTTGTTGCGTTTCCGCTGATGGTGCGGGCTATCCGCCAGTCGCTCGAGGCCGTCGATCCCAAACTTGAACTTGCTGCCCGGACGCTCGGTGCGTCGCCGTGGCGGGTGTTTTTCACCATCACGCTGCCGCTTTCGGTGCCCGGCGTTATCGTCGGCATCGTGCTGGCCTTCGCCCGTTCACTGGGTGAATTTGGCGCGACCATCACCTTCGTTTCCAATATTCCGGGGGAAACGCGCACCATTCCGCTGGCGATGTATACCCTGATTGAAACCCCCGGCGCAGAAAGTGCCGCCGCACGGCTTTGCGTACTGGCGATCCTGCTGTCTCTGGCGGCGTTACTGATTTCTGACTGGCTGGCAAAACGCAGCCGCATACGGCTGGGAGGCTGAAATGCTTGAACTCAATTTCAGCCAGAAGCTGGGTGACCTGGATTTACAGATTTCACAGGAACTGCCAGCGCAGGGCATCACCGCGATTTTCGGTTTGTCCGGCGCGGGCAAAACGTCCCTGATCAACGCTATATGCGGGCTGACCAGGCCGGACTCAGGGCGTATCGCGCTCAACGGGCGAATTTTATCTGACACGCAGAACAACATTTTTCTGCAGCCGGAAAAACGCCGTGTGGGGTATGTTTTTCAGGATGCGCGCCTCTTTCCGCATTATCGCGTGCAGGGAAATCTGCAATATGGCATGGCGCCATCGATGCGCGGCCAGTTCGACAATATCGTCCGTCTGCTGGGCATCGGCGCTTTGCTCGACCGTTTCCCGCTGACGTTATCCGGCGGCGAAAAACAGCGCGTGGCGATTGGCCGTGCACTGCTGACCGCACCGGAAATTCTGCTGATGGACGAACCGCTGGCGGCGCTGGATCTTCCACGTAAACGCGAGCTGATGCCCTATCTGGAGCGTCTGGCACAGGAAGTCAGCATTCCTATTTTGTATGTGACGCACAGCCTGGATGAGATTCTGCGTCTGGCGGAAAAAGTGATGGTGCTGGATGCCGGTAAAGTGCTGGCGATGGGTGCGCTGGAGGAAGTGTGGGCGAGCAACGTCATGCGTCCGTGGCTGCCGAAAGAAGAGCAGAGCAGCGTGCTGAACGTCAGCGTGCTGGAACATCATCCGCGTTACGAAATGACGGCACTGGCGATTGGCGACCAGCGTTTATGGATCAGTAAAGTGGAAGAAGCGCCCGGCACGCCGCTGCGCGTGCGCGTGAATTCCACCGACGTTTCGCTGGTGCTGCAACCGACCGCCAACAACAGCAGCATCCGCAATATTTTGCCCGCGAAAGTGCTGGAATGTCTGGACGTGGGCAATCAGGTGGAAGTGAAACTGGCGATGGCCGATCACATTCTCTGGGCACGCATTACGCCTTGGGCGCGCGATGAACTGATGGTTCGTTCAGGCCAGTGGCTGTATGCGCAGATTAAAAGCGTGTCGGTGAACCGTTAAGCTTTTGACGCGTGATACAGCGCCAGAACTTTTTCGGCGAATTTGTCATCGATAATATAGAAATAACACTCCGGCACATTCAGCACGCGGGCGAAATGACACATGGTGTCAAAGTTCGGACTGTAGGTGCCGTTTTCATATTGTGAAACCCGCGAACGTGCGGTGCTTTCATCAATTCCCGCCATAACGCCCAGTTTTTCCTGCGTCAGCTTCGCCTTTGTTCGGGCAGATTTCAGTCTGTATGAGATCATCGTCAATAACCACAAAAAGAGTATTGACGTTATGTTTAGCATTACTTAACATCATTGTTGTTTAGAGTTACTAGACATCGTAAAGTGAAAGTGTAGTTCACTTTTCTGAATGCCGTACAGACAACAAAGGATGAACGATGAGAATGGAAGATGACTGGCACCCGGCAGATATCATCGCCGGGTTACGTAAGAAAAGAACCACGCTGGCGGCGGTTTCGCGGGAAGCCGGTTTAGGTTCCTCGACGCTGGCAAATGCGCTGGCGCGTCCATGGGCAAAGGGCGAAATGATTATCGCTAAAGCACTGGGAGTTCCGCCGTCGGCTATCTGGCCGAGCCGGTATTTTGATGCACAGATGCGGTCGATTCCGCGCTTCATACGGCCCGTAAAAAACAAACCCGAATTAAAGACCGACTGATGATTTTGTGGCAGAAAAAACGCCTTCCTCTGTAGCAGGGGAAGGCGCGAAAAAACGCAGGGATTAGTTGAGGACTTTTGTGCGGATAACGTCTGCAATGCCCGGCGTTTCGTGGTCACCAATGACCAGTGCCGCGCGTTCTTTTATCGCATCCGCCGCATTGCCCATCGCCACGCCCAGACCGACATTTTCCAGCATACTCAGGTCATTGTAGTTATCGCCGAACGCGACCACATCCTGCATGCTCATGCCCTGAGATTCGACCCATTCCTGTAAGCGACGGCCCTTGCTGTTGCCGCCTTTCGCCACGTCTACCTGATCGTGCCACGACCATTCGCAGGCCAGACCCAGATCGTTTTCCACCTGTGCGGCAAACGTATGCAGCGCATCCAGATCCTGATGCGACGTGGCAAATTTCCAGATGGACTGCGCCTCGTCTGCGGCTTCACGCAGGCTGTTAACCTGAACGATGTTCGGACGCTGATGTTCCGGCAGGCTCTGACCCCAGGCAATCGAACGGGTCACATGGCCGCTTGGTTGCTGATACAGCATCGCATCATCGACATACAGCAGGCCGTGAATGCCGTGATGATCCAGCAGGTCGATGACTTTTTTAGCTTTCACGCTGTCGAGCGGATCGGAAGTTAATACTTTACGTGCCTGATAATCATACAAATAAGTTCCGTTACAGCAGATAGCAGGTGTATCGAGCTCCAATGCCTGATAAAACGGGTGGATTGCCACATGATGGCGACCGGTGACGACAACCACTTTAATGCCTTGTGCGCGGGCATCGGCCAGCGCAGCAAGAGATTCAGGAAGAATACGTTTTTGACGGTCCAGCAGCGTACCGTCGAGATCGAGCGCAATAATGCGATAAGTCATGAGCAGTCCATCGTAAGTGTGGGTGGATCGAAGAAATTATCATCATGTTACCGTGTTAAGCCTGCTAATTAAACCTTGGATCCGGCACCTTTAGTGCCGCCAGTGCGTTGAGTTATCGTGTTAACCTGAGCTACGCTTTTAAAAAGTCTACCCACTCATTCGGTTTTTAATAAGGAGATGTGATGAAGCAAGTCGTCTACGTTGCCAGCCCTGATAGCCAGCAAATCCACGCTTTTCATCTGGCGGATAATGGTGAACTAAGCCTGCTGCAAACGGTGGAAGTGCCGGGACAGGTTCAGCCGATGGTGCTCCATCCTGACGGTCATCGTTTGTATGTCGGCGTGCGCCCGGAGTTTGGCGTACTGACGTACCATATTGACCACGAAGGGAAACTGGAAGAAGCCGCGATGGCTCCGCTGCCGGGCAGCCCGACGCATCTGGGGATCGACCTTCAGGGGCGTTTTGTGTTCTCGGCTTCTTACAGCTTCAACAACGTCAGCATTCATCCGCTGGATGAAAAAGGTCATGCGCTGGCACCGGTTCAGGTTCTGGAAAACATCCAGGCGCCGCACTCTGCCAATATTGACCCGACCAATCAGTTGCTGATGATCCCGGCGCTGAAAGAGGACCGCATTCGTCAGTACGATTTCAGCCAGAAGGGCGAAGCGACACCACATCAGACCGCCAGCGAGCTGCGGACAGCTGAAGGTGCCGGTCCGCGCCACATGGCATTCCACCCGAATCATCACTTTGCCTACTGTGTAAATGAGCTCAACAGCAGCGTTGATGTGTACCAGAAAGACGTCGGCACCGGCGAATATCGTCAGGTTCAGACGCTCGGCGTGATGCCGGCTGATTTTACCGGCACCTGCTGGGCGGCCGATTTGCACATCACGCCGGACGGAAAATTCCTCTACGCCTCAGACCGTACGGCCAGCCTGATTTCTGTTCTGTCGGTTTCCGAAGATGGCAGCGAGCTTACGCTCACAGGGCACCATGCGACGCAAACTCAGCCGCGGGGTTTCAATATCGACTTCACCGGCCAGTACGTGATCACGGCGGGCCAGAAATCCGATGCCATTGAAGTGGCGAAAATCAATCCGCAAAACGGCCAGCTGACCACGCTGAAAACCTACCCGGTGGGCAAAGCGCCGATGTGGGTAAGCATTCTGGAAATTGATTAATCACTCTGGTGTATTAGTGAGATTGTCTAATGTTTATGTTTTAACATCTCAATAATACCGCCACGGAATAATGATCAAGCCCCTGTAATAAGGGGCTTTTTTATTGCCTGAACCTTTCGGGCGATTGATAAGAAATATTTTAACTTCTCTCTAAATGTTAATCATTGCCGGTCGATAACTCTCCCGTTATTCACTCATTCTTCGGTGGCATTGCCACTTCAGAGTCAGTCCATTTGGAAATCAGGGAGAAGAAAATGAATGTACTTTCAGGGATCGCTGGCAAAGTTCGTCATGCCACCATCGCTGGCAAACTCGGTGCCGGTTTTGCATTGGTGCTGTTGCTGGGATCCTTTATCGCTGTGTCGGGTATTTATCATCTGACCAGCATCAACCAACGCGCCGAAAAGGCCACGCTGCTTAAAACCGTTAACGATTTGCTCAGCGGTGCAAAATTTTCCCGGCTTTCATACATGGCCAGCAAAGACCCAAAATATGTTGAGGAAAACCGCCAGGCGCTGGATAAGCTCGAAGCCCGGCAGGCGCAGGTCGCGGCCTATTCCTGGGATGCCGAAGATCAGCCTCTGGTGGACGCCATGCCTGAAAACATCCGCCGTTACCGCGAAAGCTGGCAGCAAACGCTTAATCCTCCGGCAGGCAGCGATCTGCAACAAATCACCGCACAGCTGGCGCAGGCCGGGCTGGCGCTGACGTCCGCATCCAATACGCTGCTCGATCATGAAATGGGCAACCTGCACGAAGAAGTCACCCGAACCATTCAGGAAATGCTGGCGATTATCGCCGCGACGGTGATCGTGGGCGTGCTGATTTCCTGGCGCACGACGCGCGGGCTGACACTTCCGCTGCGCCGCACACTTGCCACCGCTGAACGGATTGCCGCAGGCGACCTCTCAACGCACGCCACCAGCCACAGTCATGACGAAGTGGGGCAACTGACCCGTGCGATTGAAGGCATGAATAAAAACCTGCACGGCATCATCGGTGATATCCGGGAAGGGGTGACTCAGGTCACGCGTGCCTCGAGTGAGATTGCAGCGGGTAACATTGATTTGTCGGCGCGTACTGAAGAACAGGCGGCAGCGCTGGGGCAAACGGCGGCCAGCATGGAGCAGCTCACCTCGACGGTGAAACAGAATGCCGATAACGCTACGCAGGCCAGCCAGCTGGCGTCTGATGCGGCCGTGACGGCAGCACGCGGCGGCAAACTGGTCACCGACGTGGTGGGCGTGATGAAAGAGATTGCCGTCAGTTCGAAGCAAATTTCTGAAATCACCACCGTCATCAACAGCATTGCCTTTCAGACCAACATTCTGGCGCTGAATGCCGCCGTTGAAGCGGCGCGTGCCGGTGAACAGGGCCGCGGCTTCGCGGTGGTTGCCAGCGAAGTGCGCAGCCTCGCGCAGCGCAGCGGGCAGGCCGCTAAAGAGATCGAAGGGTTAATCGAAAAATCGGTGACCAACGTGAATAACGGCTCAACGCTGGTGGAGAAAGCAGGCGATACGATGGAAGAGATTGTCGGTTCCGTCCGTCACGTTACGCAGATCATTCATGAGATTGCGTCGGCGTCGGATGAACAAAGCCGGGGGATCAGCCAGATTGCGCTGGCCGTGGCCGAAATGGACACCGTGACACAGCAGAACTCCGCGCTGGTTCAGCAGTCCGCCAGTGCTGCGGCGTCGCTCGATGAACAGGCGCTGAATCTGGAACGCACGGTTTCGGTATTCCGTCTCGGCAATGAAAGGGCATAACCGGTAAGATTTTCAGGTAAAAAAAATGCCGCCGGAGTTTCCTCCTGCGGCATTTTTATTGCGTCAGACTGAATTACTTCGCAGGCTGAGTCAGCACATTGTTGTACTGCCACAGGCGGTTGAAGTTGGTGTCATTCAGGTTACGCTGCTGTTTTTCATCTTTCGGCACGTTGCCCACAAACGGATGACCGGAGAAGACGGCGTCGCCCCACGGGTTCATCTGGTCGTAGCTGTTGTCGAAGCTGCTGTCGCGAATGACCAGCTGGCTGCTGGCATCGTTAGCATCCCACGCGCGGCCCATTTTCGCTTTTGCTGCCTGCTCGAAACCCCGGTCGCCGGTCAGATTGCTGTCGATCACCAGGAAACCGTAAGGTGCTGTGGCTGGCGTATTCGGTGCGAAGATGGACGCCTGTTTCACGCCGCGGCTGCTGACGGTGTGGAATTCAACGTGGTCGAATACGGCATTAGCACGACCAAACACGTAATCCACATCACCCACGATCAGGCTGTTATGCACGTAAGCACGGCTGTAACGGCTGTTGTCGGTCTGGTTGTGGATGTTGGCGGTGTTCACCATAAAGGTGTTCTGGCGGCCAATCAGACGGACGTTGTCGAGAATCACGTTGTCGCCGTCGGTACGCAAAGCAACGGCCGAATGATCGCCGCCGTCAACGGTATCAAGCAGGGCGTTACCAATGGTCAGGTTCTGCACTTGCAGGCCGTTGCTTTGTGACCAGACGGTCGCCGTACAACCTGTGCCGATGGTTTCGGTCGTCAGATTCGCACAGTTCTGGAACATATAGAATGCGCGGTCACCCGGCAGGAACTGGCCGTTAGGGCTGACGGTTGCGCGGTACGCCGCTGGTGCCGCAGAGGCTTCCAGCGTTTGCGTCAGCGTGACATCCGCAGAGCTGTTACCTGCCCCGAATAAGGTCACTGGCGGCGCGCCAGCCGGAATGTAAACCGCGCCGTTGTAAGTGCCCGGCAGGATTTTAATGAAAATACGCTCACCGTGGTTACGCACGGCCAGTGCGGCATTTACCGCCTGTTGTACGGTGGAATACGATGCGCCATCGGTGCCTAACTGCGGGCCAACCACAAAGTTAGTTTTCGCCGCGTCAGTGCTTGCCAGTTTAGGGAACCAGCCCTGTTGCTGAACCTGCAAAGAAGGGCCGCCAAAGGCCAGATAATTTTTCGCTGTGAAGTTGGCCGCTTCGTCCGCTGATAACACGGGCAGTGACGCGGTGCCCGGCGCAACCTGGCTGGATAAGCCTTGATGACTGCTGCTACATGCCGCCAAAATCAGGCTGGCGGACAACATAGCGCACGCGCGTGACAGGGTGGAAATTTTCACTGTGACTGACTCCTTGATGAAGAAAGTTATTCTTTTTTTCAATGTCGCGGCCATTGCCGCAATAAAAAAACGGCGGCCAGTAAAACTGACCACCTTTTCTGCGTCTTTTATACCACAGGAATCAGCTGTATATCACTGTCAGTGATGCTTTGCCGCAAGCCGCGTCAGATCATTTGCTGATCTCTGCGCCGCCCAGCAATTTCAGCAAGGCTTGTGCGACGGCTTTGGACGAGGCCGGATTCTGCCCGGTGATCAGCTTGCCGTCGGTGACTACATACGGACGCCAGTCAGCGGCTTTGCTGTAATCGCCGCCGTGCTTTTTCAGCTCGTCCTCCACCAGGAAAGGCACGATGTCCGTCAGCCCGACGGCGTCCTCTTCGCTGTTGCTAAACCCGGTCACGCGTTTGTCTTTGACCAGCGGCGTGCCATCGTCAAGCAGCACATTGCGCAAAACGCCGGGCGCGTGGCAAACGGCGGAAACCGGTTTGCCTGCCGTCCAGAACGCCTTAATCAGCTCCACCGAATGCGCGTCTTCCGCCAGATCCCACAACGGGCCGTGGCCGCCGGGATAAAAAATAGCGTCGAAATCAGCAGCATTCACCTCCGCCAGTTTCACCGTTGTGGCGAGCGCGTGTTGAGCGCTTTTATCCTGACGAAAACGCGCCGTGGTTTCAGTCTGGGCATCCGGCTCATCGCTTTTCGGATCCAGCGGCGGTTGCCCGCCTTTCGGCGACGCCAGCGTCAATGTCGCACCGGCATCCAGAAATTCGTAATACGGTGCGGTGAATTCTTCCAGCCAGAAACCGGTTTTCTTGCCGGTTTCGCCGAGTTTATCGTGCGATGTCAATACAATCAGTAATTTCATGTTACCTCCTGTGGACGCAGTCAGGGATCAATCCTGCCCGACACGAACGACCAGTTTGCCAAAGTTTTTACCCTCAAGCAGACCGAAGAACGCCTGCGGTGCGTTTTCCAGCCCTTCAACAACATCTTCGCGGAACTTCACTTTCCCTGCTTCAAACCATTCGCCCATCTGCTTTGCAAATTCCGGATAACGATGGCCGTAATCATCAAAAATAATGAATCCCTGCATGCGCAGTCGCTTTCTCAAAATCGTGCTGGCAAGCAGTGACAGGCGGTCGTGACCTTCTTTCAGGCCGGTGGCGTTGTATTGCGAAACCAGACCGCATACCGGAATACGGGCTTTGGTATTGAGCAACGGAAGAACCGCGTCAAACACCGCGCCGCCGACATTTTCGAAATAAACGTCGATGCCGTCAGGGCAGGCGGCTTTGAGACGTTGATCTAAATCCGGCGCGCGGTGATCTAAGCATTCATCGAAGCCGAAATGCTCCACGGCGTAGCGGCATTTCTCTTCACCCCCGGCGATACCCACCACGCGGCAGCCTTTGATTTTACCGATTTGTCCGACCAGGGATCCGACCGGCCCGGTGGCTGCGGCGACCACCAGCGTCTCGCCCGGTTTCGGTTCGCCGATATCCAGCAGCCCCATAAACGCGGTGAAGCCCGGCATCCCCAGCACGCCCAATGCCAGAGACGGTTGCTTAAGCGCAGCGCCTTCCAGCTTTTTCACTTCATCCGCGTTCACGACGGCGTAATCCTGCCAGCCGGTTCTGCCCATGACGAGATCGCCGGTCTTAAAATCCGGGCTGTGGGATTCCACCACGCGGGACACCCCGCCGCCGGTCATCACTTCACCGATTTGCACCGGCGCGGCATACGAAGGCGCGTCGGACATCCGCCCGCGCATGTAAGGGTCAAGAGAAAGCCAGACGGTGCGCAACAAAAGCTGGCCTTCTTTGGCCACGGGCAGCGGGGCTTTTTCCAGACGGAAATTGTCATCAACAGGTTTACCATGAGGGCGGGACGCCAGAACGATGCGGCGGTTTTCAGACTGAGATTGAGACATACCAATACCTTCCCGTTTCATATAAGAGAGTTAAAAGTCGACGTAATTGGGAATAAGTATAGGACGCGAAGTTGTTTTCGCATGAAGCGGTTTATGCCATGTTCTTATGAGTCATGCGTTTTATCCCCAAACTGTGACCCTCATCTTTTCCTATGACTTTGTCCGAGAAATCCCTTTAAGTCTGTTAAGGGCGCAGGTATGTTCGGTAAGGTTTTTGACCACTTGCTCCGTTTTATCTTTCAGATTAATAAGCATAAAAAAGGGATCCCGATGCATAAAACACCTCTGGCACTCAGTGCCGTTTTCCTGCTGCTCAGCCTTGGCCAAACGGCGACGGCAAAAGACGCTGCGCCCGCACCGCTGTATCCGGGCGTTAACGTTGCACAACTCGCCCAACAGTCGCCGGTTCACTGGGTTTCTGTCGCGCAAATTGAAAACAGTCTGCAAGGCCGTCCGCCGCTGGCGGTGGGTTTCGATATTGATGACACGGTGTTGTTTTCTTCGCCGGGCTTTTACCGCGGCCAACTGGAGTTTTCTCCGGGCAAACAGGACTATCTGAAAAACCCGAAATTCTGGGAAAAAATGAATAACGGCTGGGACGAGTTCAGCATGCCGAAAGACGTGGCGAAAAGCCTGATTGCCATGCACCTCAAACGCGGCGACAGTATTTATTTCGTTACCGGGCGCAGTGAAACCAAAACCGAATCCGTCACCAAAACCTTGCAGAATGATTTCCAGATCCCGCAAGACAAAGTAAATCCGGTGATTTTTGCCGGTGACAAAGCCGGGCAGAACACCAAAACGCAGTGGCTGAAAGATAAGCAGATGAAGATTTTCTACGGGGATTCGGACAACGACATCACCGCCGCACAGGCCGCCGGTGCGCGCGGCATCCGCGTATTACGTGCGTCAAACTCCAGCTATAAACCGTTACCGCAGGCCGGCATCTTTGGCGAAGAAGTGATTGTGAATTCTGAGTACTGAGAAGAAAAGACAGTCAGTGGCAGGATTTGCGCCTCACCAGAATACAGGTGAGGCGCAGAAAAAAATTACTTCACACTCACATCAATATCGCCGAAATATTTCTTCGAAAGCGTCTTAACTACGCCGTCGTTCTGCACTTTGGCGATAGCGGTGTCGAGTTTTTCTTTCAGCGCGGCATCACCTTTGCGCAGGCCGAAGGCAATGCCGCTGCCGAGGATTTTATCGTCGCGCACGGCGTCGCCGACAAAGCCGTAATCCTTGCCATCAGGGCGTGACAGGAATCCGCTCTGGCCCGCCGGAGCCAGCACTAACGTGCCGTCCAGACGCCCTGAGGACAAGTCCAGATACACCTGGTTCTGATCCTGATAAGAAACAATATCCACGCCTTTCGGTGCCCAGTGCGCCTGCGCGTAACTTTCCTGAATCGAGCCCTGCAACACGCCGATATGTTTGCCTTTCAGCGCATCAACGGTCGGCAACAGGCCGGAATCTTTTTTGGCAATCAGCTTCGTCGGTACGCGGTAAATCACGTTGGTGAAATCGATCGCCTGACGACGCTTTTCGGTTACGTTCATGGCGGAGTTGATTGCATCGAATTTACGCGCCTGAAGGGCGGCAATCAGGCCATCGAAAGAGGTGTCGTACCATTCGCATTTCACGCTGGCCGCGGCGCAAACGGCATTACCCAAATCAATATCAAAGCCCTGCAATTCGCCGGTGGCGCTTTTGGATTCAAACGGCGGATACTGCGCTTCCAGACCGAATTTCAGCGTGGAACCGTCTGCCAGCGCAGAAAAAGAAGCCACGGCACAACCTAACAGCAATGCGATTTTCAATTTTTTCATTATTCACAATTCCCCTGCGGTATCAGAAAGTAGGCTCAGACGCGACACAGACGGCGTGCGCCTTCATACAACGTGTCGTTATCTTTGGCAAAGCTCAGGCGGATAAGCCCGGTGGGTTTGTTATTACTGTAAAAGGCCGACAGCGGGATGGTAGCAATCTGGTGATCCCGGATCAGGCTCAGCACAAATTCATCGTCGGTCAGCGGGCTGAAATGACTAAAACGCGCCAGCATAAAGAAACTGCCACGGCTTGGGAGTAATTCAAAGCGGGATTCGCTCAGCGCTTCCGCCAGCAAATCGCGTTTTTTCTGATAAAAATCCGCCAGACCGAGATAGCTTTGCGGATCGGCCAGCGCTTCGGCAAACGCAACCTGCATCGGCGTGTCGGCGGAGAACACCATAAACTGATGCACTTTGCGGATTTCGTCCATCAGTTCCGCCGGTGCCAGGCAGTAGCCCACGCGCCAGCCGGTGACGTGATAGGTCTTGCCGAACGACGACACAATGACGCTGCGCCCGGCCAGCTGCGGATGGCAGGCCATGCTTTCGTGGCGCTCGCCGTCGAAAACTACGTGCTCGTAAACTTCGTCCGACAAAATCACGATGTCAGTGTCTGTGGTCAGCGCCGTCAGACGTTCGATGTCGAAATCAGTGAAAATCGCGCCGGTTGGGTTGTGCGGGCTGTTGATGATGATCATGCGCGTGCGGCTGTTGATGGCGCTCGCGACCTGATCCCAGTCGATGCTGAAATCCTCCATCGACAGGCCGATCGCCACCGGTTTTGCGCCCTGTAAGCGGACAATTGGCGCGTAGCTGTCAAACGACGGCTCGAAATAAATGACTTCATCGCCCGGATGCACCAGCGCGCTGATGGCGGAATACAAGCCTTCGCTGGCGCTGGCAATCACGGTGACTTCGCTGTCGGCGTCATAATGGCAACCGTAAAGCGCTTCAACTTTGGCGGAAAGCGCATGGCGCAGCGCGGCCACGCCGCTCATCGGCGCATACTGGTTATGACCGTCGCGCATGGCTTTGGCAACGCTGTCGATAAGCGCAGGCTGGCAGGAGAAATTCGGTGCGCCCTGCGATAAGTTCAGGGCATTGTGCTCGGCGCTCAGCTGGCCAATCACGGTGAAAATAGTGGTGCCGACATCCGGTAATTTAGACTGCGGCGACATCGCGCTTTTCATAGCATTTTCCCCAAAGGAAACAGGCCGGGCGGCCATGAGAAGGTTAAAACGGGTGTTTAACGATTAAGCAGCAGTTCGCCTGTGCCGACAATGGAAAATTTGTCATACTCGCCATGATCAGCCGTCATGGCTAAATGCTGAATTTACCGGGGGCTCCGTGACACTTTCGCCTGAACTGTCGTATCTGAATGCACTGAATTTACCGTCGCTCAACGTGCTAAAAACCTTTGCCGTCGTCGCGCAAACCCTGAATCTGACGCATGCCGCCACGTTGCTGCACATCACGCAGGGCGCGGTCAGCCGTCAGATAACCGGGCTGGAAACATCGCTGGGGTATCCGTTGTTTTTACGTCAGGCCCGCGGGCTGACGCTGACCCCGCGCGGGGCGCAACTATTACCGCCCGTACAGCAGGCGCTGTCGCTGATGGGTGATGCGCTCAAACGCGTCGGTTCACACCCGGATACGCTGCGGATCAAATGCCCGACATGTTCGATGCGCTGGTTATTGCCACGCGTGATCCAGCTGCAAAACGACCGGCCTGATATGCGCATCGAACTGACGGCCTCGATTGCGCACGGCGTGGATTTCAGCAATGAGCATTTTGATGCCGCCGTGATTTTCGGGCGGCCACCGGAATCGCAGCGCCGCGCGCATCATCTGTTTGACGAAGTGCTGACGCCGGTCTGTACGCCGGATTTTTTGCCCCGCCATAAAGGGAAAACTGCGGTTGCCGATCTGGCGGATAAAACGCTGCTGCACCCGACCCGCGACCGCCGCGACTGGCTTTTGTGGCTGCGGGAAGAGGGCGTGCAGGGGTTGCCGTCGGAGAAATCACAGCATTTCGACACGCTGGATCTGGCGATTAATTCGGCACTTCAGGGTTATGGCGTGGCGATCGGCGATCTGACGTTAATTGAAGATGATTTGCAGGCGGGCAGGGTGATTGCGCCTTTTCCGCTTTGCGTGGCGAGCGGCGCGTCTTATACGTTGTTGTATCCGGAAAACCCGACGCCCGCGCTGAAAGTGGCGATTGATTTTCTCAATGAACAGGCGCGTCTCAGCCGGGAAAAGCTGAGCGCGCTGTTATCAACGTCGCACCGGCTGGTCAGCGCCGTGTGATCAATAGAGGGCGCTGGCAATGGCACCGGTCAGTTTACGGAGTTCTTCCGGCGTGATGATGTACGGCGGCATCAGGTAAATCAGCTTGCCGAACGGACGGATCCACACGCCCTGTTCCACGAAATGTTTTTGCAGTTGCGCCATGTTGACCGGCTGGCGCATTTCCACCACGCCAATCGCGCCGAGCACGCGCACGTCGGCCACTGCCGGATGTCCGGCCAGCGGCAGTAATTCATTTTTCAGCTGTTTCTCGATATTGAGCACCTGCGCCTGCCAGCGGTTTTCCGACAATAAACGCAGGCTGGCATTAGCGACCGCGCAGGCCAGCGGATTGCCCATAAACGTCGGGCCGTGCATGAAACAACCCGCTTCGCCGTTGCTGATCACTTCAGCGACATGCCGCGTGGTCAGCGTGGCGGAAAGTGTCATATAGCCGCCGGTCAGCGCTTTGCCGAGGCAGAGAATATCCGGCGAAATCTTCGCATGGTCACAGGCAAACAGCTTGCCGGTGCGGCCAAAACCGGTGGCAATCTCATCGGCAATCAGCAGCACGCCGTACTGATCGCACAGGTTACGCACCCGTTTAAGATACAGCGGATGGTAAATCCGCATCCCGCCCGCGCCCTGAACCACCGGCTCTAAAATCACTGCGGCAATTTTGCTGTGGTTTTCATCGAGCATTTTGGCGAAAGGCGCAATGTCCGCTTCGTCCCATTCGCCGTCAAAACGGCTCTGCGGCGCGTCGGCAAACAGATGCTGCGGCAGATAGCCCTGATACAAACTGTGCATCGAATTTTGCGGATCGCAGACCGACATCGCGCCGAAGGTATCGCCGTGATAGCCGTTGCGCAGCGTCAGCAGCGTCTGACGTTTCTCGCCACGCGCCTGCCAGTATTGCATCGCCATTTTCAGCGCCACTTCCACCGCGACCGAACCTGAATCCGCCAGAAACACGCATTCCAGCCCGGCAGGCGTCATTTCCACCAGACGACGCGACAGCGCGATAGCCGATGGATGCGTGATGCCGCCGAACATGACGTGCGACATTTTGCCAATTTGCTCAACCGCTGCCTGATTCAGTTGCGGGTGGTTGTAGCCGTGGATCGCCGCCCACCAGGACGACATGCCGTCCACCAGTTCACGCCCGTCGGCCAGATGTAAAAGCACGCCGGACGCGGATTCCACCGGATATGCGGGCAGCGGTTTGGTCATGGATGTGTACGGATGCCAGATGTGGCGCTGGTCGAATTCGATATCGGCGGGGCTCATAAAGGATTCCTGCGGGCGGTAAATTGTAAACTAAAAAATGTAATTCTCGTTGACCGTAAACTAAAACGAATTGAGAATGGTTGACAGTATACCGACCATAAAAACGTTCACGAAACATTTATTTTGGAGTTGTCGCATGACTACCCGCACCCAATGGACGCTTGAAAAAACTCAGGCACTGTTTTCCAAACCTTTTCTTGAGCTGATGTTTGAAGCGCAGCAGGTTCACCGCCAGCACTTCGATCCGCGTCAGGTTCAGGTCAGTACGCTGTTGTCGATCAAAACCGGTGCCTGTCCGGAAGACTGTAAATACTGCCCGCAGAGTTCCCGTTACAAAACCGGGCTGGAATCTGAACGTCTGATGGAAGTCGAGCAGGTGCTTGAATCCGCCCGTCAGGCGAAAGCCGCCGGTTCAACCCGTTTCTGCATGGGCGCCGCGTGGAAAAACCCGCACGACCGTGACATGCCGTACCTCGAGCAAATGGTGCAGGGCGTGAAAGAACTGGGGATGGAAACCTGTATGACGCTCGGCACGCTGAACACCTCGCAGGCGCAGCGTCTGGCGCATGCCGGTCTGGATTTCTACAACCACAATCTGGATACCTCGCCGGAATTTTACGGCAGCATTATCACCACCCGCAGCTATCAGGAACGTCTGGATACGCTGTCGGAAGTGCGCGGCGCGGGCATTAAAGTCTGCTCCGGCGGGATTGTTGGTTTAGGTGAAACCGTCAAAGACCGTGCCGGTCTGCTGATGCAACTGGCGAACCTGCCGGTGCCGCCGGAAAGCGTGCCGATCAACATGCTGGTGAAAGTGAAAGGCACGCCGCTGGCCGATAACGACGACGTCGATCCGTTTGATTTTATCCGCACTATCGCCGTGGCGCGCATCATGATGCCGCAGTCGTATGTCCGTCTTTCCGCCGGTCGCGAACAGATGAGCGAACAGACGCAGGCGATGTGCTTTATGGCCGGTGCCAACTCCATTTTCTACGGCTGCAAGCTGCTGACCACGCCTAACCCGGCGGAAGATAAAGATCTCATTCTGTTTGGCAAACTGGGGCTGAACCCGCAGGTGTTCGAAACAGAAATGGGCGATAACCAGCAACAGGCCGCGCTGGCAGAACAGCTGGTTCATGCCGATACCGCACAGTTCTACAACGCCGCCGTCTGACCATGAGCTGGCAAACGCGGATTAACGATGCCGTTGCCGCCCGCAAAGAAGCGGCGGCTTTTCGTGTGCGTCAGCCTAACAACGGTGGCAGCGCGCGGTTTCTGACACAGGGTGACAAACGGTATCTGAATTTTTCCGGTAACGATTATCTCGGCCTGAGTCAGGACGCGGACGTCATTGCCGCGTGGCAGAAGGGCGCTGAAAAATACGGCGTGGGCAGCGGCGGTTCCGGGCACGTCACCGGCTACAGCGTGGTGCACGCCGAATTCGAACAGCAGCTGGCGCAGTGGCAGGGCTATCCGCGCGCGCTGCTGTTTATCTCCGGCTTTGCGGCAAATCAGGCCATTCTTGCCGCGCTGATGCAGGGCGACGATCGCGTGCTGGCGGATAAACTCAGTCACGCTTCTTTGCTGGAAGCCGCCGCCCATGCGCCTTCGCAGCTGCGGCGCTTTCATCACAATCAGCCGGATTCCCTGCAACGCTTGCTGAAAAAACCGGTGGACGGTGAAACGCTGGTGGTGACCGAAGGGGTATTCAGCATGGACGGCGACGGTGCACCTCTGGCTGAACTGCATCGTCTGGCGCAATCGCACGATAGCTGGCTGATGGTGGATGACGCGCACGGCGTGGGTGTCCTGGGTGAAGAAGGGCGCGGCAGTTGCTGGCAGCAGGGTGTGCGGCCTGAGCTTCTGGTGGTCACATTCGGTAAAGCTTTCGGGTGCAGTGGCGCGGCGGTGTTGTGTGATGATGCCACCGCGGATTATCTGGTGCAGTTCGCGCGTCATCTTATTTACAGCACGGCGATGCCTGCGGCGCAGGTTTGCGCGTTACAGGCCGCGCTGGCACGAGTCCGGCAGGACGACGGCCTGCGTGATAAACTGGCGGCCAATATTGCCCGTTTCCGCGCCGGGGCTTCCGGATTGCCTTACCGGCTGACCGCTTCACAAACGGCAATCCAGCCGGTGATCGTAGGCGAAAATCAGCCTGCTTTAGATCTGGCGGCGACATTGCGCGAACGCGGGTTGTGGGTCAGTGCTATCCGTCCGCCGACGGTGCCTCCGGGCAGCGCGCGGCTGCGTCTTACGCTGACGGCGGCACACAGGCCGGAAGATATCGATTTTTTGCTGGAGTCCCTTCATGGGTGCAGTCACTGAATTAGTGAATAAACAAGCGGTGGCCGACGCGTTCAGTCGCGCCGCCGTCAGTTATGAAAACGCCGCACAATTGCAGCGTGATGTGGGTGAAACGTTGCTTTCGCTGGCAGAACCTTATCTGAAAAATGCTGGAAAAACGGTTGTCGACGCCGGTTGCGGGACGGGCTATTTCAGCCGTTACTGGCGCGCTCAGGGGAAAAACGTGATTGCGCTGGATCTCTCTGAAGGCATGCTGAGCCGTGCCCGCGAGCTGGATTCCGCCGATGAATACGTGCCGGGGGATATCGAGCGTTTACCGTTTGCTGATAACTCGGTTGATATCTGTTTCAGCAATCTGGCAGTGCAGTGGTGTAACGCGCTGCCGCGTGCGCTGGAAGAAATGCATCGCGTCACCCGCAACGGCGGATTGGTGATTTTCTCCACGCTGGCCGAAGGTTCGCTCAATGAGCTGGCCGCGGCGTGGATGAAAGTCGATGGCCGCCGTCACGTGAATCAGTTCCTGACGCCCGACAAAATCGCCGAAGCCTGCGCGCCGTATCGCCATGAAGTGACCTTCAGCGATCACGTCGCCGAATTCCCGGACGTGATGTCGCTGATGCGTTCGCTCAAAGGCATTGGCGCGACGCACATCAAAAATGGCCGCCTCGGCGGACTGGGCGGGCGCGAGCGTCTGCAATTGCTGGAAAAACATTACGTCCGCCGCGACGGCATTTTGCCGCTCAACTACCGGCTGGTCTACGGCATTTTGCAGGTGGAAGAACTTATCCCACGTTAACAAAGCTCCTCCCGGGTTTGAAACAGGCGCGGTCTGCTCCCTCTCCTTCGAAGGGGGAGGAGCAAAATCCGATGTCATTGCGGGAAGGGAGCCAGAACCAACACCAGGCTTTTATTAAAATAAATCATGAAACAAAAATACTTTATTACCGGCACCGATACCGAAGTCGGAAAAACCGTTGCCACAACCGCATTTTTGCAGGCGGCAGCGCGCGCCGGACACCAAACCGCCGGATACAAACCGGTGGCATCAGGCAGTGAAATGACGGCAGAAGGGCCGCGCAACAGCGACGCGCTGGCGCTTCAGGCTTACAGCACCGTCGGACTGCGTTATGACGAAGTGAATCCGTGTACGTTTATCGAGCCGACGTCGCCGCATATCGTCAGCGAGCTGGAAAAGCGCCCGATTGATCCGCAGGTGTTATCCGCCGGATTGCGCCATCTCGAACCGCTGGCTGACTGGGTGGTGGTGGAAGGGGCAGGTGGCTGGTACACGCCGCTGACCGCAGATTACACGTTTGCGGACTGGGTGATTGCCGAGCAACTGCCGGTGGTGTTGGTGGTGGGAATGCGGCTGGGCTGCATCAATCACGCCGTGCTGACGGCGCAGGCCATCGCGCAAAGTGGGTTGCATCTTGCGGGCTGGATTGCCAATGATGTGCAGGAAACGGGGAAGCATCATCCGGCATACATGGAGACGCTCACGCGTATGTTGCCTGCGCCACTGCTGGGCGAGATCCCGTTCCTGATCGCCGGTCTGGACGTAAATCTGGGGCAATATCTGGATCTCGAACGTCTGCTTTCTTGTGGTGAATGAAGCGCGACGTCAGACCGTCAGATAATTTTTGATTAACGTCTCGTCAAGCTGTGCCAGCGTGCCTTGCGCTACGTTGCGCCCGCCGTCCACCAGACAAAACCGGTCAGCAACGCTGCGGATGAACGGCAATTTATGCCCGACCAGAAGCAGCGTCAGACCAAGGTCACGGTTCAGGCGGTGAATGATGTTACCCATATTCGCCGCCATTGATGCGCTGGTGTGTTCGGTCGGTTCGTCGAGGATCAGAAGTTCAGGCTCCTGAACCAGCGCGCGGCTGATCGCCAGTTGCTGCTGCTGGCTCTCATCGAGCTCTCCCGCTTTACGCATTCCCATTTCCTTAAGCGTCGGAAACAGGTCGTAGACCTCTTCAGGCACGCGACGCGTCTTATTCCGGCTGGCCATCATGGCAATTTGCAGGTTTTCATCGACACTCATCTGCGAAAAAATCTGCCGGCCCTGTGGCACATAACCGATACCGATTTGCGCACGGCTTTCCACTGGCAGATTTAACAAACTCTGAGGCTCTTCGTCGCGCGACTGCCAGGAGATCGCCCCGCTTTTCACCGGAAGATGGCCCATAATGCAGTTCACCAGCGTGGTTTTCCCCACGCCATTTCGGCCGATCAGACACGTACATTGACCGCGGTACAGTTCGAGATTGATATCCCACAGAATATGTTTTTGCCCATAATACTGATTAACTGATTTTACACTTAACATCAGACCTCCCTCCCGCACGGAGCATTCCGCTGAACTTCGCTTTGACCGCCACTGTCACATTTCTGACATTTATGTTCCGCTGTTAACGCCGTAACACAGAATTAAATCCCGTTGATTACCGGCCAACCTCTCAGCATCAATTACAGATAAACAGCCATTAACCAGTGATAAATGGGGTTAACCGCTTTTTCCTTGCACTAAAAATGACTTTGCTTAGCAAAAAACAGGGTAATCATCAGATTTCACTTTCAGGTGAAAAAAGCGGTTCCGGCTACAGGAAACGCTTCCTACAGTGACACTGCAACTCTCAGGCCAAGTTTGTAAAAGTGCCGGGGAAAAGAGAAGTTACAGGGGTGTTAACAGCGGGGCGCACGGCGATTTAGGATTATTCATTAGTGTTGCTCAGGTTTTAACAGAACCGGTCAGACGCGGGAAAAGGGCAACTGCACTTTGCCAGTGCCGCTCTCTCTGATTTTGGTGCAAACGTAAGGGGAGTAAGAAGCAAAAAAATCCTGATGAGATGCACTTTTGGATTTTGCAAGAAACATCCGACCAGAAATCTAGGCAAAATAGGCATAAATAAAGTCTGAAAAAAGGGAAAAAATAACTAAAAAAGATGCTGATCCCCCCTCCGGCGTCTGAAGTGCACTTTTTGCCAACTCCCGCAGCACGGGGCGTGCTGAGAGTTATCCACTATTCCTGTGGATAACCATGTGCATGAGAGTAAGAAAAGATGCTACAGACGAGTCGGGGCGCGGGTTGTGCTCACTTTGCCCGTATTCGCAGCTTTTTGATGATGTTGTTTATAATCAGTGAGTTAGTTAAAAGCAATATGCCCGTAATTCGTTCGTCATAGTTGTGTCAGAATTCGTCAACCTGTGGTCAGAAAGTTAACGGATGAAAAATTTTGGGGATAATTGTCACCTGATGGTGAGAATTCTTTTTCGTAATAACCTAAAAAAGTGCAGATGAAGCAACCTGTTAAATCACCGGTGATTTTTATCGATTGGAGGCTGGTTTTATATACAGTACTATAGGGCGGTAAAATCAAGGCTGGCAAAATTCGCGGAGTCTTTCATACTGTTTTTCCGTGAGCGCCTTTCGTACGGCCTTATGCGTTTTCATTTCAGCCAGGTAGCCCGTCATGAGTAAAGAGTTCAAACTGCATTCCGAATTTAAGCCATCAGGCGATCAGCCTGAGGCAATACGCCGTCTGGAAGAAGGGCTGGAGAACGGTCTGGCGCACCAGACGTTACTCGGCGTTACCGGTTCCGGTAAAACCTTCACCGTCGCGAACGTGATTGCTGACCTGAACCGGCCGACGATGGTTCTCGCGCCCAATAAAACCCTCGCGGCCCAGCTATATGGCGAAATGAAAGAGTTCTTCCCGGAGAACGCCGTCGAATATTTTGTTTCTTACTACGATTATTATCAGCCAGAAGCGTATGTCCCGAGTTCAGACACGTTTATCGAAAAAGATTCCTCGGTGAACGAACACATCGAGCAGATGCGACTTTCCGCGACCAAAGCGCTGCTTGAGCGCCGCGACGTCATCGTGGTGGCATCCGTTTCGGCGATCTACGGTCTGGGCGACCCGGATCTGTATCTGAAAATGATGCTCCATCTGACCAAGGGGATGATTATCGATCAGCGCGCGATCGTGCGCCGTCTGGCCGAGCTGCAATATGCCCGCAATGATCAGGTTTTCCAGCGCAGTACTTTCCGCGTCCGTGGCGAAGTGATCGACGTCTTCCCGGCGGAATCGGACGATCTGGCGCTGCGCATCGAGCTTTTCGATCAGGAAGTCGAGCGGCTTTCCCTTTTCGATCCGCTGACCGGTCAGGTGCAGCACGAAGTTCCGCGTTTCACCATTTACCCGAAAACGCACTACGTCACCCCGCGTGAACGTATTTTGCAGGCGATGGAAGAGATCAAAGTCGATCTGGCCGATCGCCGCAAGGTGTTGCTGGATAACAACAAACTGCTCGAAGAACAGCGTCTCAGCCAGCGTACGCAGTTTGATCTCGAAATGATGAATGAGCTGGGTTATTGCTCGGGTATCGAAAACTATTCGCGCTACCTTTCAGGGCGCGGGCCGGGCGAGCCGCCGCCGACACTGTTTGACTACCTGCCTGCCGACGGTTTGCTGATAGTCGATGAATCCCACGTCACCATTCCGCAAATCGGCGGGATGTATAAAGGCGACCGCTCGCGTAAAGAAACGCTGGTGGAATACGGTTTCCGCCTGCCATCGGCGCTGGATAACCGCCCGATGCGTTTTGAAGAATTTGAAGCACTGGCGCCGCAGACGATTTATGTTTCCGCCACGCCAGGCGCTTACGAGCTGGATAAATCCGGCGGCGATGTCGTGGATCAGGTGGTGCGTCCGACCGGCTTGCTGGATCCGATTATTGAAGTGCGCCCGGTGACCACGCAGGTTGACGATCTGCTGTCTGAAATCCGCAAACGCGTTGCCATCAATGAGCGTGTGCTGGTCACCACGCTGACCAAACGCATGGCCGAGGATTTGACCGAGTATCTGGAAGAACACGGCGAGAAGGTGCGTTACCTGCACTCTGATATCGATACTGTCGAGCGCGTGGAGATCATTCGCGATTTGCGTCTCGGTGAATTCGATGTGCTGGTGGGCATCAACTTGCTGAGGGAAGGGCTGGATATGCCGGAAGTTTCTCTGGTGGCAATCCTTGATGCCGACAAGGAGGGTTTCCTGCGTTCTGAACGTTCGCTTATCCAGACCATTGGTCGTGCGGCGCGTAACCTCAACGGTAAAGCCATTCTTTACGGCGACAGAATCACGAATTCAATGGCCAAAGCTATCGGTGAAACGGAGCGTCGTCGTGCGAAACAGGAAGCTTACAACCTGGAAAACGGCATTACGCCGATGGGCCTGAACAAGAAGATTTCCGACATCCTGCAACTGGGCCAGCCGAAGACCAAAAAGAACAAAGACAAGCGCGATGCCGAAGCGGCGCAAACCTACAAATCGCTTACGCCTAAAGCGCTGGAACAGCGCATTAAAGAGCTGGAAAGCAAAATGTATGCGCACGCCCAGAATCTGGAATTCGAAGAAGCGGCCAATACACGTGACGAACTCCACGCCCTGCGTGAACAGTTTATTGCTCTTTCGTAAGGGAAAAATGATAAAGTGCGCGGCCTGAAAATTGATAAGGAAAAGCGAGCCAATGACTGATACACCACAAAATCCCGGTGCGGCGAAAGATCCGTTGCACGGTGTCACGCTGGAAAAACTGCTGACAACGCTGGTGGATAATTTTGGCTGGCCCGCACTGGCCTCGCAGGTCAATATTAACTGCTTCAAAAGCGATCCGAGCATCAAGTCCAGTCTGAAATTTCTGCGCTGCACGCCCTGGGCGCGTAAGGAAGTAGAAACGCTGTATCTGGATTTTATCGAAGGCCATTTGCGCCCTGATATGACGCGCAGCAAACGTCGCACGCCGCTCTCCGCTGAAAAGCCGCAAAAGCCTAAAGTCAGTACCGTGAAACCTGCCGCCGACAGCCCGTGGAATAATCATCCGCTGGTGAAAAAGTAAATCATTTGCATTTCATTGTGTTTATTTGAGGGAAAGAGTCGTGTCAGAGCAACATGTTCTTATTGTGGTGGATATGCAAAACGGCGTTTTCGCTTCCCCGCGTTATGACCGCAGCGGACGGGCTGAGCGTATTAATCAGCTGATTGACCGGGCAGGGCGCGTCATCTTCATTCAGCACGCTGAAGGTGAAATGACCGAAGGCAGCGAATTCTGGCAGGTGTTGCCTGACCTACATCAGCCCGAAGGAGCGATTTCTGTCACCAAAACCGCCTGTGATTCTTTCTATCGCACCACGCTGGACGCGGTACTACAGGAACTGAACACGACCCGTTTTACGGTCTGTGGTTGTGCGACAGATTATTGTGTGGATACGACCATCAAAGTCGCCGCCAGCAAAGGTTATGCCGTGACCGTTGCGTCGGATGCGCATACAACCGGCGACCGTACGCATGTTACCGCGCAGCAACTGATTGGTCAGCATAACGAAGTGTGGCGTGAATTATCCGTGCCCGGCAATCCGGTCACAGTAAAAACCACCGCAGAAATTCTCGCTGACTGGCAGTAAATTCGGTTTCCCAAACGTCAAAAAGGCCGCTTTACGCGGCCTTTCGTATTTCTGCTAATGATAAATCAGAGCATCTTTTGCAGCGCTTCTTCTACCGCCATCCGCAACATATCGCGGTCATGGCGATACGGAATATCACTGGCTTCCAGCGGGCTTTGAATAATCAGATGCGCTTTGGCACTTTCGCCCAGCGTCACTTTCGGCCCGACAATCGCGGCATCAGCGCGACGGCCAATGCGCTTTTCGATCATATCCAGTTTGTCATCCAGGGTCAGCGACGCCGCAGCAACGCTCAGCTCTTTCCCCAGATTCCCGATATATACGATGTGCGCACGGCTGCGGCGCAGGGCGGTGGTGAGATCTTCCATCAGTAACAGCGGCATCAGGCTGGTAAAGAAACTGCCGGGGCCAATCAGGATGAGGTTCGCTTCGGCGATGGCGTGTAACGCTTCGCGTGTAGCCGGAACCTGTGGCTCCAGCAGTAATTCCCGCGGGATTTGCGTCAGTTTATCGACGTTCACTTCGCCGTGAACCCGCTGACCGGTCGCGTCGATCGCGGCTAAATCTACCGGTTGTTCGGACATCGGAATCAGCTCAGCGTCCACTTTCAGCAGGCTGCGCACCAGATTGATCGCTTCCAGCGGACGGACGGTCAGGTGATCCAGTGCGCGCAGCATCAGGTTGCCGAGATTGTGTCCGTCCAGTTCGCCCTGGCCGCTGAAGCGGTATTCGAACATCGCAGAGGCTAAGCTCGGTTCGGTGATCAGCTGGTTGAGGCAGTTGCGCATATCGCCCCAGGCGATGCCGCCCACCGAACGACGGATACGGCCGGTTGAACCGCCGTTGTCGGTCGTGGTCACAATGCCGGTGAGACGCGGGCCCAGCGAAGAAAGAGAAGACATTACGCGGCCCAGGCCGTGCCCTCCGCCTAATGCCACCACCCGGTCGAGGTCAGCTAATGTTCGATTGCGCATAAAGATCCTTGTGAAGCGGCCAGAGGTGAGAATAGTGCGTGCTCAGGGCACAATAATGATGCTGCAGAGACTTGTGTCGCCGGGAGATTTTACCTAATTTTGCAACAGGATGTTATCCCTTCGCAGTACTCTCAGCGCTTTCAAAATCAAGCGGTTTTATCGTTGAAAATGCTCTCTTTTGTCGTGAAAAATCGTTATATATCAAAATGCATAACGAAAAACCACCTTGGCGATCCGGTCTTCAGAGCGTTAAACTGTAGTCCGTTACCCGAATTCTTCATCGTTCTGCACTGAACGTGTTGAATCAACTCCTAGCCCTGGTTCCTAAGTTGCCTTTCTGACGTTGTTCCCACAGAAACAATATGGAGCCCTGGCCGTGACAATCAGTCACCAGGGTGCATGGCAGAAATGCCCGCATCTCCCGTATTTGGAAAGGTGTTTAGGTGCTTCAACTTACTGATGCTTTTGCCCGCAAGTTTTATTACTTGCGGCTGTCGATCACTGACGTGTGCAATTTTCGTTGCACCTATTGTCTGCCGGACGGTTACAAGCCGCACGGGCACAGCAATAAAAGCTTTCTTTCGCTCGATGAAATCCGTCGGGTCAGTCGCGCGTTCGCCAATCTGGGAACGGAAAAAGTGCGCCTGACCGGTGGAGAACCGTCGCTGCGCCGTGACTTCTGCGACATCATTGCCGCCGTTCGCGAAAACCCCTCAATTAAAACGCTGGCCGTGACCACCAACGGTTACCGCATGGCGCGTGATATCAGCAAATGGCGTGATGCGGGGCTGACAAACATTAACGTCAGCGTCGACAGCCTTGATGCCCGCCAGTTTCACGCCATCACCGGCCAGGATAAATTCCGCGATGTGATGGCCGGCATTGACGCCGCGTTTGACGCTGGTTTCAGCAAGGTCAAAGTCAATACCGTGCTGATGCGCGATGTGAATCACGCCAGTCTGAACACCTTCCTCGACTGGATTAAAACCCGTCCGATTCAGCTGCGTTTCATCGAACTGATGGAAACCGGCGACGGCGGCGACCTGTTCCGCAAACACCATGTATCCGGCGAAGTCCTGCGCGAACAGCTGGTGCGTCAGGGCTGGCAGTTACAGATTCGTTCCCGCAGTGACGGCCCGGCGCAGGTGTTCAGCCATCCGGATTATCTCGGTGAAATCGGTCTGATCATGCCGTATGAAAAAGACTTCTGCGCCAGCTGTAACCGGCTGCGCGTCTCAGCCATCGGCAATCTGCATTTGTGTCTTTTCGGCGAGCAGGGCATTCCGCTGCGCGATTTATTAGCCGACGACATGCAGCAGGACGATTTGATGGACAGGATCCAGGGCGGCCTCAGCCGTAAAAAACAAACGCACTTCCTGCATGAAGGCAATACCGGAATAACCCAGAACCTGTCGTTTATCGGCGGCTGAGTCCGGCATTAATCGTTTAAGGAGCAAACTGATGAGCAAAGCCAGCAAAGAATTTTTGCCGTTATCTGTGGCGATCATGACGGTTTCTGACCGCCGCACCGACGCGGAAGATACCTCCGGCCATTACCTGAAAGAAGCCGTGACCGAAGGCGGCCACCACGTTGTGGCGCAGCAAATTGTTAAAGAGAGCATTTACAGCATTCGCGCCGTGGTTTCTGCGTGGATTGCAGATGAAAAGATCCAGGCCATTCTGATCAACGGCGGTACCGGATTTAACGCGGGCAACAATACGCCGGAAGCACTGAAGCCGTTATTTGACCGTGAAATTGAAGGTTTCGGCGAGCTGTTCCGTATGGTGTCTTTCGAAGATATCGGCACCTCGACCATTCAGTCACGCGCCATCGGCGGTATTGCCAATCAGACGGTGATTTTTGCCATGCCGGGATCAACCCGCGCCTGCCAGACCGCCTGGGAAAATATCATTGAAGCACAGCTCGACGCCCGTCAGGGACCGTGCAATTTCACCCCACATTTGAAGAAATAAGAATGTCTGAATTAACCCACATTAATGCTTCCGGTGATGCCCACATGGTGGACGTTTCCGGTAAAGCCGAAACGGTTCGCGAAGCGCGTGCAGAAGCGTTTGTAGAAATGGCCGCTGACACGCTGGCGATGATTATTAATGGCAATCACCACAAAGGTGATGTCTTTGCCACGGCGCGTATCGCCGGGATTCAGGCAGCCAAAAAGACCTGGGATTTAATCCCGCTGTGTCATCCGTTACTGCTGACCAAAGTGGAAGTGAATCTGGAAGCTCAGCCGGAACATCACCGTGTGCGCATCGAATCCCGCTGTCGTCTGAGCGGCAAAACCGGTGTGGAAATGGAAGCGCTGACGGCAGCTTCTGTAGCGGCGCTGACCATTTACGACATGTGCAAAGCGGTACAGAAAGATATGGTGATCGGCCCGATCCGCCTGCTGGAAAAAAGCGGCGGTAAATCAGGCGACTTTAAGGCGGAAAGCAAGGCTGAAGGTAAGGTAGAAATATGATCGACATTTTATTCTTCGCCCAGGTCCGTGAGTTAACCGGGACGTCCGGCCTGCAATTGCCGGCTGATTTTTCCACCGTGGAAGATTTGCGCAATTCCCTGACCGGGCGCGGTGACCGCTGGGCACTGGCGCTGGAGTCCGGCAAACTGCTGGTGGCTGTTAACCAGACGCTGACCACGATGGCGCATCCGCTGGTAGCGGGCGACGAAGTGGCGTTCTTCCCGCCAGTGACCGGGGGCTGAGATGGACAGGACAAAAATTATTGTGGATGCCGCCCCGTTTAACGTTGGCGAAGAGTACAACTGGCTGGCGCAGTCAGACGCCGACGGCGCGGTAGTGACGTTCACCGGCAAAGTGCGCAATCACAATCTGGGCAGCCATGTGACGGCACTGACGCTGGAGCACTATCCGGGCATGACCGAAAAAGCGCTGGCGGAGATTGTTGAGCAGGCGCGTGCGCGCTGGCCTTTGCAAAGTGTTTCTGTTTATCACCGCGTCGGGCCGATGTATCCGGGCGATGAAATTGTCTTTGTCGGCGTCACCAGTGCGCATCGTGGAATGGCGTTCGAAGCCAATGAATTTATTATGGATCAGCTGAAAACGCGTGCACCTTTCTGGAAGCGCGAGGCGACGGAAGAGGGTGACCGCTGGGTCGATGCCCGTGATAGCGATAAAGTCGCGGCGGCGCGCTGGTAAATAGCGGCTCAACCGCACGCAGACCTCCCATGCTTTTCGCATTATCTGTGATACGCTTAGAAGATCGGGAGGCTTTTTTGGCCTCATTTTTCGTCCTCCATGCAAAAGGGTAATCATCATGGATCGATATCCACGCAGTAACGGTTCAATTGTTGAACGCGCGAATACCGGCATTCAGGCGTACATGGCGCAAGTGTATGGCTGGATGTTCTGTGGCTTGCTGCTGACCGCATTTGTCGCCTGGTATGCTTCCGGCTCTGAAAAAATCATGAGCTTCGTTTTCTCCAGCCAGATTACGTTCTTCGGTTTGATCATCGCCCAGCTGGCGCTGGTCTTTGTGATTTCCGGCATGGTGAACCGCCTGAGCGGCACCGTCGCTACCGGCCTCTTCATGCTCTATTCGGCGCTGACCGGGCTGACGCTTTCCAGTATTTTCCTGGTCTACACCGGTGACTCGATTTTCGGCACCTTCATTGTCGCCGCCGGGATGTTTGGTGCGATGAGTGTTTACGGCTACGTGACCAAACGTGACCTGACCGGTATCGGCAGCATGTTGTTCATGGCGCTGATTGGCCTGGTTCTGGCATCGCTGGTCAACATGTGGCTGAAAAGCTCTGGCCTCGCGAACATCATTTCTTACGCCGGTGTGCTGATCTTCGTCGGCCTGACCGCGTATGACACGCAGAAGCTGAAAAACATGGGTGCGCAGTTGTCTGCTGATGATCGCGATAACTTCCGCAAATACTCCATCGTTGGCGCGCTGACGTTGTATCTGGATTTCATCAACCTGTTCCTGATGCTGTTGCGGATTTTCGGCAACCGCCGGTAACGGTTTTTGATTTCAAATGTGAGAGAGGGGCACTGAGAAGTGTCCCTTTTTTTATGCCGGATGGTGAGGTCTTTTACTCCCTCTCCTGCGAAGGGGAGGAGCAAATCAAACCCTCACTCTTCCCGTCGGCACCTGCCGGAAACTCCACCACACCTGCACCGTATTGAACAACACCAGGATCGCGGTGACGATAAACACCCACCGGAAACCGAGCAGGGCTGAGGCACTTGAACCAATCAGCGGCCCGACCACGTTCCCGAGGTACATAAACGACTGGTTGTATCCGAATATCCGCCCTGTGACCTGGTCGCTGCTGTATTTCACCAGCAATGCCTGAACCGCAGGCATCAATGCACCATCGCCGAAACCGAGCATGAAACGCAGAATACCCAGCTGCGTCGGGGTATTAATCAGCGCCATCAGGCAGAAAAGGACAAAGCAAAATACCAGCGCGGCGATAAGTATCCGGTGCGCGCCGATGCGGTCACCGAGTTTGCCGAGTTTCGGGGCGGCCATCAGCGCGGAAACGCCCGGTACGGCGGCAATCACGCCACTGATAAACGCGATATTACTGGTATCGGAAGAAAGCTCGCGGATAAACAGCGTCAGGATCGGGCTGATAGAACCGTTCGCCAGCTGAATCATCATGGTGGTGACGAACAGGCTGACGATAAGCCACGGATAAGGCAACGTGGTGAAGACCGCTTTCCCGCTCAGACGGTTAGCTTTGGAGACCGGAACAACGCGTTCTTTGATCAGGAATAACGTGATCAGGAAGCTGATAAACAACATGCCGCTTGTGACGAAAAATACCGTGCGCAGGCCGAGATGGTCGGCCATAAATCCACCCAGCAGCGGGCCGATAATCACGCCCGATACCTGACCGGTGGATAACGTGCCCAGTGCCCAGCCGCTTTTATCACGCGGCACCTGTGAGGCGACCAGCGCCATCGCATTGGGAATATACCCGGACGTCAGCCCCATCAGCGTACGCAAAATGAAGAGCTGCCAGACGTTGGTGGCAAAGCCCTGCAGCATCATGACAATCGCCATGCCCAGCGCGGCGCGTAACAACATCAGCTTGCGGCCTTTGCGGTCAGCAAGGCTGCCCCACAGCGGCGCAACCACAGCGGAAACCAGAAACGTCCCGCTAAAAACCAGACCCGACCACAAACTGAGTGATGCGTGATCGGTCACGCCCAGTTGTTCGATGTAAAGCGGTAAAAAAGGCAGGATCTGACTCATCGCCATGCCGGTAAAAAAACAGCCGAGCCAGACGGAGATTAAATTTACTTTCCAGGTTTCCATGTTGCAGCGGTATGGCCTTATGGACAGAGGAGTGTGAGAAACGAAGCATAGCAATCAAATCTGTGAAGTGGGACGCAAAAAGTGGGAACCCATTCATCAGCTTTATAATTGATTATCCTGTATCAAAGTTTCGGATTATCGCGGCAGATTATGCGGCCTGAAACTGTGACCCGATCCTGCCGTTGTAACCGTCAGTTACAGGCAAAAAGGAGATAACTTCACGCATGGCGGCGTTTTGTGCTAGTATCCACCCAACTGGCGCACTGCAGTTTGTGCCGAATCCTCGTGGTAATGCCTCATTTGCCTCGTCTGATCATCCACTCTTGAAACTGCACCGAACCCCGTTCGGGTTAGAGTGGACTGGAGCTTTTCCTTATATGTCATTTGATTCCCTCGGCTTAAGTGCCGAAATTTTGCGTGCTGTTGAAGAACAGGGCTATCGCGAACCTACGCCTATTCAGCGTCAGGCTATTCCTGTCGTGCTTGAAGGTCGTGACCTGATGGCGAGTGCGCAGACCGGTACCGGTAAAACCGCTGGTTTTACACTGCCGCTGCTCAACATGCTCAGCCATACCAACGCGCAATTCAAAGGACGTCGCCCGGTTCGTGCGCTGATCCTGACCCCAACCCGTGAGCTGGCGGCGCAGATTGGTGAAAACGTCCAGGCTTACAGCAAATACCTGACACTGCGTTCGCTGGTGGTATTTGGTGGTGTAAGCATCAACCCGCAGATGATGAAACTGCGCGGTGGTGTGGATGTGCTGATCGCAACGCCGGGTCGTTTGCTGGATCTGGAACATCAGCGTGCTGTGGATTTATCTCAGGTTGAAATTCTGGTGCTTGATGAAGCTGACCGCATGCTGGACATGGGCTTCATTCATGACATCCGTCGCGTGCTGGCGAAACTGCCTGCGAAGCGTCAGAACCTGCTGTTCTCCGCGACGTTCTCTGATGAGATCAAAGGTCTGGCGAGCAAGTTGCTGACCAACCCTGCTTCTGTTGAAGTGGCCCGTCGCAACACCGCTTCTGCGCAAATTGAACAAAGCGTCCACTTTGTTGATAAGAAACGTAAAAGAGAATTACTGTCTCAGATGATCGGTGAAGGCGACTGGAAACAGGTGCTGGTGTTCAACCGTACCAAACACGGCGCGAACCATCTTGCTGAACAGCTGAATAAAGACGGCATCACTGCCGCAGCAATTCACGGCAACAAAAGTCAGGGCGCGCGTACCCGTGCGCTGGCCGATTTCAAAGCCGGTTCAATCCGTGTTCTGGTCGCCACCGACATCGCCGCGCGTGGTCTGGATATCGATCAGCTGCCACACGTTGTGAACTATGAACTGCCAAACGTACCGGAAGATTACGTTCACCGTATCGGCCGTACCGGTCGTGCTGAAGCTACCGGTGAAGCGATTTCTCTGGTGTGCGTCGATGAACACAAACTGCTGCGTGACATCGAGCGTCTGCTGAAGCGTGAAATTCCGCGTATCGCGCTGGAAGGTTACGAGCCAGACCCGAGCATCAAAGCTGAGCCGATCATCAATGGTCGTCAGGGTAATGGCGGCGGCGGTCGTGGCGCGCCTCGTCAGGGCCAGCGTCCGGGCGCACCGCGCTCTGGTGCTCCACGTTCGGGTGCTCCGCGTCAGGGCGGTAACGGTCAGCGCAGCGGTACCTCTGAAAACCGTGGTTCAGATAACCGTGGTTCAGCTGAAAACCGTCCGGCACGTTCGCGTCCTGCGCATGCAGGCCAGCGCCGTACCGGAAATGCAGGCAGCGGCAATAAGTAATTGTCATCACTGCTCTGCAATCAAACCGCCTTAACCGGCGGTTTTTTTTCGCCTGAAATCCGGCTAACGGATCACATACGCACAGCGGCGCGCGCCCTGTAAAATATGCTCGGTGCGTTCAACGTTCGTCTCCAGCACATCACGGAAGACATCCCGCTCGGCGCGGCAAAAACCCTGACAGGTCGTTGCGGCGGCGCAAATCGGGCAGTGGTTTTCGACAAACAGATAGCTGCCGTCTGTCTGCAATGTCCAGTCCGCCATATACCCTTCGCGGGTGCGGATTGCCGTCAGCCGTTGCAGCCTTTCTTCCAGCGAATTCGCGCCTTTCATCGCTTGCCGGTAATTATCCAGCGTCTGGCTTTCACGCGATGTAATCAGCTGATCCAGCGCGGATTCGCCCAGCGACGTGCGGATAAGCTGAAGAAGTTGTACGGTCAGATCAGCGTGCGCGTCGGGGAAGTGCGCATGCCCTTTGGCGGTGAGTTGCCAGTATTGTGCCGGCCGCCCGACACCCTGTGACACGGCTTTCGCTTCAACCAGACCGTCTTTTGCCAGCTTTACAAATTGCTGCCGCGCCGCTTCGCCGGTTGTGCCCAGCAGATGACCCGCATCGCTGGCCTGCATTTCCCCGCGGGTTTTCAGCAGCGTCATTAAGCGCTCAGCGACGCTTTGCCGGACGTCATTTTTATTTTCCAAGTCGTTGCTTGACATATCGCCTCGCCGGGTTCTAGATTAGGTAAAACATATTCCAAGTAAATTCTTGTTTTAATCATACCATAATCACAACGCGCTTCAATGTGCGGAAAACATAAACCAAAGGGACGAAGAGAAATGTCGGAAAGTCAGAGCGGCTGGAAGGATTTATTCAGTGCGGAAAACCGGGGAAGCGCCATCACCCTGAGCGCCGGCGTCGCGCTATACGCCACCAACAGCTACATCGTGATTACGATTTTGCCATCCGTAGTGCAGGATATCGGCGGGCTGGCGTGGTACGCATGGAACACCACGCTTTACGTCGTCTGCTCGATTCTCGGCTCGGCGCTTTCTGCCCGGCTGATGCGAACCGCCGGACCGCGCGGCAGTTATCTTATGGCGACCGGTATTTTCATCGCCGGTGCTGCGCTTTGTACCGTTGCGCCGAGTATGCCGGTGCTGCTTGTCGGGCGCGCCTTGCAGGGGCTGGGTGGCGGTTTCCTGTTCGCGCTTTCTTACGCGATGATTAATCTTCTGTTTAAAGAATCTCTCTGGCCCCGCGCGATGGCGCTGATCTCCGCGATGTGGGGGATTGCGACGCTGGTCGGCCCGGCGGTCGGCGGCATTTTTGCAGAGCTGCACGCGTGGCGCTGGGCATTTGGTCTGCTTCTGCCGGTCACGTCATTATTTGGCTTGTGGGTCTGGCGGATCCTGCCTAAATCTCAGCGGGAGAAACAACCGGAAGAACCGTTGCCGCTGATGCAACTGGCGCTGCTGACCGGCGCGGTGCTGGTGGTTTCGGCGGGCAGCCTGTCTTCGCACGGGCTGATTAATCTGCTCGGTTTTGTGATTGCGGTGGTGATGATCCTTAACCTGCGTCACCGGGAGTTTACCGCCAATGTCAGGCTGTTGCCGCGTAACGCGCTGCGCCGTTCATCGCCGCTTTATGGCCTGTATCTGGTGATGTCGTTGCTGATTATCGGCCTGGGCTGCGAGCTGTTTGTGCCTTATCTGCTGCAACATTTGCACGGCCAGACACCGCTGGCTGCCGGATATATTACTGCCGCCGCCGCCGCGGGCTGGACGTTAAGTGAAGTCGCCAGCTCGGGCTGGACGGGGCGTCGTGCCGACAACGCCATTGTTTCCGGCCCGCTGATTCTGGCTGCCGGCTTGCTGCTATTGCTGTTCACCGTACCGGTGGCTTTCGGAATGCCGTGGCTGAATATCAGCGGGGTAGTGCTCGGGCTGACGCTGGCCGGTTTTGGCATCGGGCTGGGCTGGCCACACCTGCTGACCCGCGTCCTGCAACAGGCACCGGAGGAAGATCGCGAAAAAGCCGGTGCGTCGATCACCGTCGTGCAGTCTTTCGCCTCCGCGTTGGGTGCCGCGCTGGCCGGAACGGTGGCTAACTTCTCCGGCGTGAATCAGGGCGATGCGGGCGCTGCCAATGCCGCGTTCTGGATGTTCCTGCTGTTTGCTGTTCCGGCGTTTCTGGCGGTGTGGATTGCCCTGCGTTCGGTGAAAGCCCGGCAGGCCAGTGGCAGTGCGCCGGAACACCTGAGCCGCGATTTGTCACAGGGGTAATTGCCCGGCGGCGGGCCATGCGGTAATCTTGCGCGTCATTTTTAAAGGTTGAACTGCGATGCGCGTATTACTGGCTCCGATGGAAGGTGTGCTTGATCCCCTGGTTCGTGAACTTCTCACCGAAGTGAACGACTACGATTTGTGCATCACTGAGTTTGTGCGTGTGGTGGATCAGCTGCTTCCCGTCAAAGTCTTCCATCGCCTGTGTCCGGAATTAGAACACGACAGCCGCACGCCTTCCGGCACGCGGGTTCGTGTGCAGCTTCTCGGTCAGTATCCCGAATGGCTGGCTGAAAACGCCGCCCGTGCCACTGAACTGGGTTCTTACGGCGTGGATCTCAACTGTGGCTGCCCGTCGAAAATGGTTAACGGCAGCGGCGGGGGCGCCACGTTACTCAAAGACCCGGAGCTGATTTATCAGGGCGCTAAAGCCATGCGGGCTGCGGTGCCAGCGCATTTGCCAGTGACGGTAAAAGTACGTCTGGGCTGGGATTCTCTGGAGCACAGTTTTGAAATCGCTGACGCCGTACAACAGGCGGGCGCGACAGAACTCACCGTGCACGGGCGCACCAAAGAAGACGGTTACAAACCTGAGCGGATTAACTGGCAGGCGATTGGCGAAATCCGTCAGCGGCTGAGTATTCCTGTGATTGCCAACGGTGAAATCTGGGATTACGCCAGCGCTCAGGCCTGTATGCAAACCACCGGCTGTGACGCCGTCATGATCGGGCGCGGCGCGCTGAATATTCCCAATCTCAGCCGCGTGGTGAAGTACAACGAACCGCGTATGCCGTGGGCGGACGTGATGACGCTGTTGCAGAAATATACCCGTCTGGAAAAGCAGGGCGACACCGGTTTGTATCATGTAGCGCGTATCAAACAGTGGCTGAGTTATTTGCGTAAAGAGTACGAAGAGGCGACAGAGTTATTTACTGAAGTGCGCGTGCTGAAGACGTCGAAGGAAATTGCCGGACGCATTAACCGGTGACTGAATTCCATGACTTCTCCACGCGGCAACGCTTAAAAATGGAGTAGTATCATGGACAATAAAGACATCGGCCTGAGTCACATAGCTTTTGCCGTTAAAGATCTCGACGCCAGTATCGCTTTCTATCAGCAATTTGCCGGAATGAAAGTCATCCACCGGCGCGGCGAAAAAGGCACCCCCGTCCGGCCTGTTGCCTGGCTCAGCGACATGACCCGCCACTTTGCCCTGGTCCTGGCAGAAGATCCGCATTCTACCGACACTCAACTCGGCCCGTTCGGGCATCTCGGTATTGCCTGTGCCTCGAAAGAAGCGATGGACACCAAACTTGCCGAAGCGCGTGATGCGGGCGTTTTGCGTCAGGAACCGACAGATTCCGGCGCGCCTGTCGGCTATTGGGCTTTTCTCGATGATCCGGATGGAAATACGCTCGAACTTTCCTACGGGCAGGAAATCGGTTATTTAATCGACCATCAGTAATTGCCGGATAATCAATAATAAAAACTGGCAGGGAGCTAAAACCCTGCCCGTTGTCGTCTGAACTCCCTTCAATCTTACGCAAGTGTTCACTAACTCGCCATTGCACGGTCTGCGGGTGGTTGTGACAGACTTTGTGACAAATAGATTTGAAAATTGCGAGTGCTAAGACTATTCCTGTCACTTATAATTCCCGCCGCTGTTCCGACATAACTTCATGACAACTTTCTTAAATACAGAGCAATGCATGTGAAAATCCGTCTTCTGGTTCTGAGCTTATTAGCCTTAAATACAGGCATGTTGTCTGCACCTGCCGCCTTCGCTGCAAAACATGAGCAGGCCGTCGCTCCCATTGTTCAAATTGCTTCAGGCAGCGCCATGGTGGTGGATCTTAAAAGCCACGAAGTGATTTATTCCCGAAATCCGGATGAAGTGAGGCCGATTGCCTCCCTGACCAAACTGATGACCGCGATGGTGACGCTGGATGCGAATCTGCCGCTGGATGAAGTGATCAACGTTGATATCAGCAATACGCCTGAAATGCGTGGTGTGTTTTCCCGCGTAAAACTCAACAGTGAAATTACCCGCCGCCAGATGATTCAGCTGGCGCTGATGTCTTCCGAAAACCGTGCGGCGGCCAGCCTGGCGGCGCATTATCCGGGGGGGTATTCGGCGTTTATCAATGCGATGAATGCCAAAGCGAAATCCCTCGGCATGACCCATACCCATTACGTGGAGCCGACCGGGCTTTCGCCGCGAAACGTTTCCACGGCGCGCGATTTAACGCGATTGCTGCTGGCTTCGCAGCGCTATCCGCTGGTCGGCCAGCTCAGTACCACGGCTGAGAAAACTGCGGTGTTCAGCCATCCGGCCTACGCACTGCCGTTTCGTAATACTAACCATCTGATCATGAACCCGTCGTGGAGCATTCAGCTGACCAAAACCGGTTATACCGACGTTGCCGGTCATTGTCTGGCGATGCGCACTACCATCAACGGCAAACCGGTCACGCTGGTGGTGATGGACGCGTTCGGGAAATTTACCGCCTTTGCGGATGCGAACCGTCTGCGCACCTGGATGGAAACCGGAAAAACCGTGCCTGTTCCGCAGATTGCCAAGAACTACCGTAAGCAGAAAGAGCAGCAGAAATCTCAGCCATCGATAGAAGAAGCTGACGATTAAATACCCGTTAACCCTCATGTCGCAGGTGTATTGGCCGTGATCCGGGTAACCTTTACTTGCCGCCTTCCTGCGACACGAATTATTTAGGGTATTAAGATTGTTCAAACTAAAAAGTCCGGCGCAGGTGCCGGACTTTTGTTTTATACGCAGACTGACGATTTTTAGAAAATCAGTTTAAACACCCCTGTCAGGGTCAGTAAGCCAACGATAAAGATGATGGCGATGATCCACAGAATAATTTTCATGTTTTCTCCTTATCACACCCTTTTGTCGTCATCAGCTAAGTTGGCTAAGCCAATGATTATTCCACTTTCAGTATAGCCAATCCTGCCATTTGCGCTTTTCCGCCAGTCTTAAACCGCGACGACCGCTCTCAGGCCGCATTCCGGGCTGGTGAGCGGTTTGCCCCTTTGCGTGAACTGCGCCGCGCCGGTCATCGATGCCTGAGCCAGCACCACTGCGGCTGCGCCAGCTATATAGGCTGCGTCGGCCGCTGCGGCGACAGTCTGCAAATATCCCGCCAGATCTCCCTGCTTAAACTTGTCCCAGGCTCCGGCTACCAGACGCATTTCCAGCGCGGCCTCGGGGTGTTTTTCTGTCTGCTCAAACAGCTTCCTGGTCGGGCCGAGCGTGGTTTCCACCGCACATAACACCACCACTTTTCCGGCGGTTTTCATCGCGGCTTCGGCCAGCGCCTGATCAACGCGCAAAACCGGCACCTGCGTACTTTCAGCGGCGGCCGCAGCGGCTGCGCCCAGCGTTGAGCAGGTGAGTAAAACGCGATCGCTGTCCTGACTCAGCGCGAGCAATACCTGTGCGGTTTCTTCAAGAATTTCCGGCGTCAGCCCGCCAGCGTGTTCTGCGGCCGACAGTAAATCCGGGCGTGAAATATGGCGGAATGTATGGTTATTCAGTCCCAGCTCCTGAGCTGCATTTTCAAAAACCGCGATGTTGCTGTCTGCCGTGTGTAAACAAGTGATGCGCATGGACGTCTCCGGAAAGTGTGATGACGCTACGTTAGCGAGTTTCTATCTTCCCGTGGAGGCTTTTTTGCCTGTAAAAATTTGTTAATTAGTGTACTAACTCAATGCAGAATAATTAACTCATTGATTTTAAATATATAAAATATGTACCTTTTGGTTCGAAATATCTTACTTTCATCTAACATCTTCGTATAATCTCCGTCACAAATATAAACCCATATCTGATGTGGGTAAGTCCCCTTTCAATGTGCGTAAACAGGAGAATTATCGTGAAACGCAGACACTTTCTGACCTCGATGGCGGTGCTGTTATTCAGTACCGCCTTAAAGGTTAAAGCCAAAATTTTCTCCGGCGGCATGCCGTGGATTATCCATTCGGTTCGTCCGCCAAAACCGGTGGTTGCCGGGGAATGGACGTTCTTCACCGCTGATGAAGTCAGCCTGATTGAAACGCTGGCTGACCGGATTATTCCGGCTGATGAGCTGAGCATTGGCGGGAAAGAGGCGGGCTGTGCGGTATTTCTTGACCGTCAGCTGAGCGGCGATTATGGCAACGCGGTCACGACTTACCGCCTCGGGCCGGTGATTCAGGACGGTTTACCGCAGGCCGGGCCGCAATACAAAGATACCCCTGCCGAACGCTACAGGCTGGGGCTGGCCGCGCTGAACAGCGTGGCGAAAGCGCGTAATGCGGGTAAAAACTTTACCGAACTGACCGGCGAGCAACAGGACGATTTACTGCGCCGCGTGGAATCCGGCGAGATCCCGCTGACCGGCGTCAACGGCCAGCTGTTCTTCAATATGCTGGTGCAGAACATGCGCGAAGGCTTCTTCTCCGACCCGCTTTATGGCGGCAATAAAGACATGGCCGGCTGGAAAATGATTGGCTTCCCGGGCGCGCGGTATGACTTCCGCGATGTCATCGACCGCCGTGGTGAAGATCTGCATATCGAGCCCGTCAGCATGCTGACCCAATACGAAAAATCATAAAAACCGGCAACGCACGGGCTTTGATTATTGAGATATTTTCAGGAGTACATGTCGTATGAGCAATAAAAGAGAGAAGGTCGACGCAGTGATTGTCGGCCTCGGCTGGGCGGGTTCGCTGATGGCCAATGAACTGACGCTGGCTGGCCTGAATGTGGTCGCCATTGAACGTGGTTCATGGCGCGATACCAGCAATGATTTCCCGACCACCATTGATACCGACGAACTGCGCTTCGTTAGCCGTCGCGCGATTATGCAGCCCACGGCGGTAGAAACCCTGACCTTCCGTAATAACCCGATCCAGCAGGCGCTGCCGCTGCGTGAGTTTAATACTTACCAGTTCGGGATGAACGTCGGCGGGGCGGGCACGCACTGGAACGGCATGACCTGGCGCTTCCTGCCGTATGATTTCCAGAGCTACAGCCAGACGGTTGAACGCTACGGTAAAAACAAATTCCTGGAAGGAATGCAGGTTCAGGATTGGGGCGTGACATTTGACGACGTCGAACCGTTCTACGATAAATTTGAACGTTACGCCGGGACATCCGGGAAAGCCGGTAACATCAAAGGCGAAAAAATTGAAGGCGGCAACGTCTTCGAAGGCCCGCGCAGCCGGGATTATCCGCTGCCGCCGCTCAAGCGCACCCAGCTGTCGATGATTTTCGACAAAGCCACGCGCGAGATGGGCTATCACCCGTTTGCGGTCCCTGCGGGCAACACGTCCGGTGCGTACACCAACCCGCTGGGCGTCAACATGGCGCCGTGCACATACTGTGGTTACTGCGAATTCTTCGGCTGCGGCAACTGGTCGAAGAGTAGCCCGAATGCCTGCATCTTGCCTGCGGTGATGCAGCGCCCTAATTTTACGGTGATCACCGAATCCGAAGTCTTGCGCGTCAACAAAGCACCGGACGGCAAAACTGCCACCGGCGTGACCTTCATTGGCAGCGACGGCGTGGTGTGGGAGCAACCGGCGGATATCGTGGTGATTTCTGCCTACCAGATGGATAACGTCCGCCTGATGCTCCTTTCCGGCATCGGCCAGCCTTACGACCATAAAACCGGTGAAGGCGTGGTCGGGCGTAACTATGCGTACCAGACTATTTCCGGCGCAGGTTTCTTCTTCGAAGACGAAATGATGAATCCGTTCATCGGCGCAGGTGCGCTTTCACAGGCCATTGATGATTTCAACGGCGATAACTTCGATCACACCGGCCATGACTTTATCGGCGGCGGCGTTGCGCTGGTGCATTCCACTAACGGACGCCCGATCGGCTATTCCAACAACGTACCGCCGGGCACACCGCGCTGGGGCGCAGACTGGAAAAAAGCCGTCAAACACAGCTACCAGAACTACAACAATATTTATTGTATGGGCAACAGCTATCCGCACCGCGACGTGTTCCTCGATCTTGATCCGGAATACAAAGACCGCCACGGTCAGCCGCTGCTGCGCGTGACGTTCGACTGGATCGAAAACGACAAACGCTCAGCGAAATTCATGGCTGACCGCTCGGTTGAAATCGCGCATGCGATGGGGGCAAAAACCGTTGTGCGTCAGGAACCGACGGCTAAACCGTTCTCGCCAATGGATAACCTTTCTTCCCACACCACGGGCGGCGCCTGCATGGGCGACAACCCGAAAACCAGTGCGGTGAACCGCTATCTGCAAAGCTGGGATGTACATAACGTCTTTGTGTGTGGCGCATCGGCGTTTGCCAATAACGGCGGTTATAACCCCACCGGCACGGTGGGCGCGCTGACTTTATGGGCGGCAGAAGCGATTAAAACCCAATATCTGAAATCCCCTGGTCCGCTGGTGAGGGTTTAAGCATGAGAATGAAAAAAACGTTAGCAGTGATTGCCGGTGTGGTCGTCATCGGCGGGCTGGGGTTTGTCGGTGTAAAAATGGGATACAACGCCAGCCAGTCCGGCGAATTTCAGGCACCCGCAGCGGCGGCGATGACCGGTAAAACGGCCATCGAACGCGGTAAATATCTGGCGCTGGCGGGGGATTGTGTGGCCTGTCATACCGCGCCGGGCGGTGGCAAGCCGTTTGCCGGAGGCTATGGTCTGAACACGCCGTTTGGCACGATTTACGCCACCAATATCACGCCTGATAAAGAAACCGGTATCGGCGGCTGGACCGATCAGCAGTTCATTAATGCGGTGCGTAACGGCAAAGGGATCAACGGGGAAAACCTCTATCCGGCGATGCCATATAACGTCTATGCCAAGGTCAGCGATCAGGATCTGAAAGACATCAAAGCGTACCTCAATACCGTGCCAGCCGTGCATTACGATGGCCCGAAAACCGATCTGCCGTTCCCGTATAACATCCGCCTGATGATGTTTGGCTGGAACCTGTTGTTCCTGGATACCGCCCCGTTTAAGGCCGACCCGGCACAGTCAGCAGAATGGAACCGCGGCGCGTATCTGGTGGAAGGGCTGGGGCACTGCACATCGTGTCATACGGCGAAAAATCCGCTGGGGGGCGATAACTTTGGGGTGCATTTGCAGGGCGGAGAACTTCAGGGCTGGTTTGCGCCGGAAATCACCGGGAATGTCCGTCAGGGGCTTGGCGACTGGAGCAACGATGAAATTGTTCAGTACCTGAAAACTGGCGCGAACGCCCGTACCGTGGCCTCCGGCCCGATGGCGGAAGCGGTGACAAATTCGCTGCAACACCTGTCGGACTCCGATCTTCATGCCATTGCGGTTTACCTGAAAAGCTTACCGGGCAGCAAAGAGGTGTCTGCGCCGCTGGCAGCAAATTCAGCCATGGCAAATGGCAAAGCGCTGTATGCCGATAACTGTGCGGCCTGCCATCAGAATTCCGGTGAAGGTGTGCGCAATATGGTGCCCGCGCTGAAAGGCAACAACGGCGTTCAGGCCAGCCAGCCGACGAATATTCTGCATGTGCTGATGAACGGTGCGCAGGGTGCCGCGACGCTCAGCAATCCGACCAGCGCGGATATGCCGGAGTTTGGCTGGAAAATGACGGATCAGCAAATGGCCGATGTCAGTACTTACATCCGCAACGCGTGGGGAAATCAGGCGCCAGCGGTCAGTAAAGACGATGTGGCGAAGGCTAGAAAAACGCAGGACGGCGCGGCGGCATTGCATAACCCTGCACCGTAAAAAAACCTGAGCGTATTATCAGGAGTCCCTGTAACGGAGCCGCGTAAGCGGCTCTTTTATTTGGTATTTATTCATTTTATCAATGCAATTCCCTAAGGCATAGATTCATCAATAATCACGCCCTGAACGAGAAAAAAATTGATTTGAGGTGTTTATTTATACAGTGCAGACTGCCCGCAGATTAAGGATGCCTGAACAAGGATTAGCTCAATCGAGGGACAACACATCATGTTTCTGCTCAGGATGCCAGATTGCTGGCCAGCCAACCCGATGCTCTATCTTCCCGGTGCCCTGACGGTGCCGGAAGACTTTAAGGGAGAATGGATTATGGAAGCGTTAATGCAAAGCCAGATTAACAGTATCGAAAAGCAGGGAATCAAAACCGGTGAGGAAATCGCAGGCCTCAATTTGCGGGTGGTAAAGGTTGAACAGCACGTTGTTCAGCTTACAAGGGTCGTTACGGACACCAATCTCCGTGTGGGAAAACTCGAACACCTGATGGTCACGCTCACCGATGCTGTGACAGATATCGGTGTTCGCGTGGGGAAAACGGAGGAAAGTATTGTTCGCATCGATAAACATCTGGTCAGTATCAACGAGCATCTGGTGCGAATTGACGATCATTTTGTTCTCATTGATAAGAAATTTGACCTGGTAGATGAACGCTTTGAGAAAGTCGACCAGCGCTTTGACAAAATGGATCTGCGTTTCGATAAAATGGATGCCCGATTTGATTCCATGGAGTCGCAGCTGGCGGTTATTCAGTCGAATTACGTGACCAAGGATATTTTCCACATCTATATTACAAAACAGACCCATCGGATCATGGGCATGATGGTAGCACTGGCTGGTGTGGTGTTTACCGCTGCCAGCTATATCCACTGACCTTCAGGGAAATTCCTTTCTCCGGCGTCAACATCCTCTGCGACAGGGGGGGTGTGCCGCCAGCAAACCGCTTAATAACGGCTATAATATAAACAGGCTGCCACCTTCTTGTTGCCCTTGTGACCTTTATCAAACGGGCATTCCCGAAGGTTTATCATCGTACGCCGCTGGCGGCTTTCGGCGCACAAGGGGGTGTTTCATGGGTAATCATGTCTGGGGACTGTTATCTCATCCGGGTCCCGAATTGCAGCAAATCCAGCGTGAACGGGAAACCGTTTCACATGTTTATTCCCACCATGTTTTTCTGATGGCGCTGATTCCGGTTGTCTGTTCCTTTATCGGGACAACGCAGCTGGGCTGGAACTTCGGTGACGGCCAGAAGCTGATGGTTTCCATGTTCACCGCGTCCTACATCGCTGTAATCTTCTATGTTCTGATGCTCGCCGCTGTTGCTTTGATGGGGCGAATTATCTACTGGATGGCGCGTCGTTATGACAGCCGCCCGACACTCAACAGTTGTATTGTGTTTGCCGGTTACGTTGCCACGCCGATGTTCCTCAGCGGGATCGTTGCGCTTTATCCGATGGTCTGGTTATGCCTGTTTGTCGGGCTGATTGGCCTTTGCTACAGCGGATATCTGCTGTACCTCGGTATTCCAAACTTCCTCAACATTGACCACCGCGAGGGGTTCCTGTTCTCCAGTTTGACGCTGGCGATGGGGGTTCTGGTTCTTGAGTTGTTACTCGCACTGACCGTGCTGATGTGGGGTTATGGAACGAAATTGTTCTAACCAATGAGATGAGGTCGGAGTGACGTAGTATCCCTCCCCTGAAAAGGGGAGGGTTGGTCAGAAGCACTTCACCGCGTTATTCCTGCCAGTTTTTCAGCTTACTGGTTTTGCCGATCCCCGGGTTAAAACTGTTGGTCGGGTCAGCCTGCCGGTAAAATTCCTTCAGATGCGGTTTTGCAATATACAGATGTCCGACATTGTGTTCCGCCGGATATTCGGCACCTTTGGCATCCAGCAACTCGAGCATGCGGTGTTTCAGCGCCTTACTGTTCGCCCCTTTTTTGACAATGTAATCCTGATGGAAAACGTGGCACATAAAATGGCCGTAATAGAGTTTTGCCACCAGCTGGTTATCAATATCCTCCGGCAACGTTTCAAACCAGTCGCGATCGTTGCGGCGCAGTGCGATATCCAGCGCCAGAATGTCTTCCACTTCTTTCTCATGCACAGCGTGATAACGAACGGCGGCACCCGCCGCAGCGAAGCGGTGCAGAAACGCCTTTTTGCCTTCGTCGGCGGAACAGATAAAGAAATCACCCTGATTTTCGCTGAAGAAACGGGTCAGAAACGTTCTGGCTTCATCAATTCCGGGGCCGGACATTTTCAGCAATAAGTGATGCTCAAACCGGTCACGATATTGCTTCATGCGGGGCGGTAAATGATTCGGCAGCGCTTTACTCAGGCACTGCATTACGCGATCGCTGAAATGTTTCGGCAGGAAAGGCACCTTGCTGGCGTGTGCGTCAAACTTCCCTTTGGCGGTAAACATATCCGGCATTTTGTCTGTGCCGAGCTTGTCGATCATCAGGAACGTATCTTTACCGTACACTTCGGTGATATCGAAAATATCCCGGTGCATGTATTCGCCAGCCACCGGAAGATTCGCAAAATCTCTCAGGATCTGACGACGTAACTCAGTGAGAACCGCTGTGTCATTAGTGCCGATATAGAAAACCTGCTGCTGGGTTTCGGCCGGGAAAGTATCGAGACGGACGGCGAAAACCGCCAGCTTCCCGGCACAGCCCGAGGCTTCAAACAAACGGCGCTCATCGGCGTTAAAGCGTGATGGCGTATCGGCATCCACTTCGCGGACACGCGCCGCGTAATCATGGTCCGAAGCCAGCCGCTGATCGTGCAGAATATCAGCTTCGAGATAATCGCCTTTTTCCAGCCGTGTCAGAATCTCTTCCGGCGTCTCACCCAGATTGATCCCCAGATGGTTTATCAGCCGGAGTTCTCCCTGCGCATCAATCTGCGCATACAACGCCATTTCCGTATAAGCCGGACCACGTTTCACCAGTGAACCGCCGGAGTTGTTGCATATCCCGCCGATGACGGAGGCACCAATGCAGGATGAACCGATGACCGAATGCGGCTCGCGGTTATACGGCTTGAGAATTTTTTCGAGCTTATACAACGTGCTGCCGGGGAAACCGATCACCTGATGGCCGCCGTCGAGCAGCTGGATCTGATCGAGTTTCAGGGTGCTGAAAATGACGATGTCGCGGTCATAATCGTCGCCGCTCGGCGTCGAACCTTCGGTCAGCCCCGTATTGGCGGCCTGCATGATGACAATTTTGTCGGCCGCGATGCAGGCTTTAAGCAGTTGCCATTGTTGAAGCAATGTCTGCGGGAATACCACCGCCAGCGCCTTGCCGCCGCCGGAGCGAAACCCCTTGCGGTAGCGCTCGGTATTGCTGTCGCCGGTCAGGACATGGCGGCTTCCGGCGATTTCTTTCAGCGTGGTGATGAGTGACTGATTATCCATTTCATCTTCCTTTTTTTGACGTAGGTTCTGCAATCATAGACTTAAATGCCACATAACAGGCTACAGATCATTCAGGATAATTACCGAGGGATTTCTCTTAAGTTGCTACATTTTTGTCATATGCTGTCCACTAAATCGTCATTGATGTGTCACAAAACTCGCGCTTAATGAACGCCAGATAACGAAAGCAACCGAGAGACAGCATCATGGCGCAAGCTCAACTTAAGCTGGCACAGGCTGAATATCCTCAGGCCGGGCAGCAACATCTGAACAAAGTGCTGGACGTGAAAGGCCTGGTGAAATCCTATAAATCAGGTCAGCGTGTTCTTAATGACATCAATTTCGATCTTCACGCCGGTGAATTTGTTGCGGTCATTGGCCGTTCCGGTGCGGGGAAATCGACTCTGCTGCACGTGCTTAACGGCACGATCCCGTTAACCGACGGCAGTGTGGTGTGTCATTACGAAAACGGTGAGCAGCAGGAACTGGCGGGTCTGACCGGCAAAGCGCTGCGTCGCTGGCGTTCGGGCTGCGGCATGATTTTTCAGGATTTCTGCCTGGTTCCGCGTCTGGACGTGTTAACCAACGTGTTGCTGGGGCGTCTGAGTCACACCTCCACGTTTAAATCCTTCTTTAATCAGTTCGATGACGAAGACCGCGCCCGCGCGATTTCCCTGCTGGAATGGTTGCACATGTTGCCGCATGCGCTGCAACGTGCTGAAAACCTCTCAGGGGGTCAGATGCAGCGTGTCGCTATTTGTCGCGCCCTGATGCAAAACCCGAAAATTTTACTGGCCGATGAACCGGTTGCCTCGCTGGATCCTAAAAATACCCTGCGTATCATGAACGCCCTGAAAAAGGTCAGCGAAGAGAACATCGCGGTGATGGTTAACCTGCATTCCGTAGAACTGGTAAAAGATTACTGCACCCGCGTGATCGGCATTGCGAAAGGGCAGATTATCTTTGATGGTCATCCGGATCAGTTAACCGACGGGATCTTGCAGCAGTTATATGGCGAAGAACACGACGTTAATTCCTGATGCTCACGCGTTGTAACGAATGTTTTAATAAATAAATTCCGTATTTTATTTCGGAAATAAATTTTAGCCGTACTTATTTTCACTTTCTCTCAATCTACACAAGGTCATCATTAAATGAAGAAGTTATTACGTCTGGCGGTCTTTGTTGCAGGTTCCCTTACCGCAATGCACAGCATGGCAGAAGATGCGCCTAAAGAATTGAACTTAGGTATCCTGGGTGGTCAGAACGCCACTCAGCAAATCGGCGATAATCAGTGTGTAAAAGATTTCTTCGATAAAGAATTAAATGTGGATACCAAACTGCGGAATTCATCCGATTACTCGGGTGTTATTCAGGGATTATTAGGCAAGAAAGTCGACATGGTATTAAGCATGTCGCCTTCTTCTTTCGCGTCTGTGTATATTAATAACCCGAAAGCGGTAGATCTGGTCGGTATCGTAATCGATGACACCGACAAATCCCGCGGTTATCACTCCGTTGTTGTCGTAAAAGCGGACAGCCCGTACCAGAAACTGTCTGACCTGAAAGGCAAATCATTTGGCTTTGCTGATCCGGATTCCACGTCCGGTTACCTCATTCCGAACCAGACTTTCAAGAAAGAGTTTGGCGGTACGACGGATAACAAATACAACAACTTCTTCTCCAGCGTGACCTTCTCCGGCGGCCACGAGCAGGATATCCTCGGCGTGCTGAACGGGCAGTTTGAAGGCGCGGTAACCTGGGCTTCCATGATTGGCGATCGCGAAACCGGCTATACCTCCGGCGCGTTCAACCGCATGATCCGCATGGACCATCCGGATCTGATGAAGAAAATCCGCATTATCTGGGAATCCCCGTTAATTCCTAACGGCCCGATTCTGGTTCGCAGCGATTTGCCACCGGCATTTAAAGCGAAACTGGTTTCAGCCATTAAGAAACTGGATAAAGACGATCACGCCTGCTTCGTGAAGGCCGTTGGCGGTAAACAACATATCGGCGAAACGTCTCTGGCTGAATATCAGCAGATTATTGATATGAAGCGTGAATTGACGAAGGGTGGCCGTTAATACCCTGACTTCCTCCCCTTTCACGGGGGAGGAATAAAAAATCTCCATGTAAACCGGAAATATTATTTTGAATAAAGACTTCAATCGTTACTACCAGAATATACGCGGTAAGCAAAAGCGCGAGGCGCTGATCTGGTCAGGGCTGATGCTGCTGTTATATTTATGGTCTGGCAATGTTTCCGAACTTAATCTGAAAACTATTATTGTTTCAGCTCCCAGCTTTTTTGATTACATCGGTCAGACGGTTCCGGTTCTGCACTGGTCATTATTATTCGCAGACGGACACACCGAAGGTTCTCTGGCTTACTGGGGATACCGTCTCAATATCCAGTTACCGCTGATTTGGGAAACTATTCAGCTGGCATTGTCTTCAACGATTTTGTCTACCGCGCTGGCCGTTGTACTGGCGTTTCTTGCCGCCAGCAATACAGATTCCCCAAAATGGGTGAAATTCAGTATCCGCACGTTTGTGGCTTTCCTGCGAACTATGCCTGAACTGGCCTGGGCCGTGATGTGCGTAATGGCCTTTGGCGTCGGGGCTATTCCGGGCTTTATCGCGCTGACCTTACACACCGTCGGCAGCCTGACAAAATTGTTCTACGAATCTATCGAAACCGCGTCGGACAAACCGGTGCGCGGCCTGAGAGCCTGCGGAGCAGGGCGCTTGCAGCGCATGCGTTTTGCCATGTGGCCACAGGTTAAACCTATCTTTTTGTCCTACAGCTTTATGCGTCTGGAAATTAACTTCCGCCAGTCGACCATCCTCGGCCTGGTGGGCGCGGGCGGGATTGGTCAGGAACTGATGACGTCCATCAAGCTTGACCGCTATGACCAGGTCAGCATGACGTTGCTGCTGATTATTCTGGTGGTTTCCGGGATGGATTATCTGTCGGGTAAATTACGCAAACGCGTGGTGGAGGGCACTTTCTGATGTTAACTGACGCGCTTGAACCTCATGTCATTGCTGGCCTGAAACAGCAGCACGCACATCTGTTTTCCGCGCAGCGTCGTTACCTGCGTTATCTGGCAATTCTGGCTGTCGTGATTGTGTTGTATTACATCTATTTCTTCAGCTATTTCGGTATTCCTTGGAGCGAAGTAGTGCGCGGCACCCGCGAAGTCGGGCGTTATTTCCTGCGCATGTTCGTGTGGCATAACGTTTCCGAATGGCCGTTTATGTACTACTTCTCGCAGATTGCGATCACGCTGGCGATTGTGTTTGCCGGGACGGTCACCGCCTCTTTCCTCGCACTGCCGCTGTCTTTTCTTGCGGCGCGAAATGTGATGTCCACGCCGGTTCTCCGGCCGGTTTCACTGGTGATCCGCCGCATTCTGGACGTACTTCGCGGTCTGGATATGGCGATCTGGGGGCTGATATTTGTCCGCGCTGTTGGCATGGGGCCGCTGGCCGGCGTGCTGGCAATTGTGATGCAGGATTTAGGCTTACTCGGCAAGCTTTACGCTGAAGGCCACGAAGCAGTGGAACGTTCACCCAGCCGCGGCCTGCGTGCGCTGGGCGCATCTCCGCTACAGACGCACCGTTTTGGTATTTTCACGCAGTCTTTCCCGACGTTCCTGGCGCTGTCGCTGTATCAGATTGAGTCCAACACCCGTTCTGCTGCCGTTCTCGGTTTTGTGGGCGCGGGCGGTATCGGTCTGGTTTATGCGGAAAATATGCGGTTGTGGAACTGGGATGTGGTGATGTTTATCACGCTGATTCTGGTGGCTATCGTCATGACGATGGATAAGATTTCAGCGATGCTGCGCGCCAAATATATTCTGGGCGAAGAGATTGATCTGTTTGTGCCGGAAGAGCGGAAAATGAAGCCGCCGGTCGAATTGTATAAGCCCTGATTCGGAGCGGTCTTAAAACTAAAAAGGCGGCATCCACCGGATGCCGCCTTTTGTCATAACCGGGCAGCAAAAAATATTACTCGTCGAAATACCAGTAACCCTGATTCACCAGATCGGTGAACACGGCCATGAACGCCGGATCCTGAACGGCATCGCCCAGCTCTTTTTTACCGATCAGCGTGAAACGGCAAAGTGCATCCGCTGCCTGATATTGCTCGGTTTCCAGCGCTTCACTGTTGACGAAGAAACGGTCGCCGACGTTCAGCACACGCAGACCGCTCAGACGGGTCAGGCTGTCGCCCTGCATCAGCGCATCCACGATTTCGTGCGTTTCATATGGCGGTTCGGCGGGGGCGATGTCCAGCTCATGGCGCGGTGTGGTTGCAAAACGTCCGAACCATTGTCTGAACGCTTCCGGCTGATTGATCAGGTCATGCATCATATTGCGCACGCGATCCAGCTCGTATTCTTCTACTTTGCCCACATGATCGCGCAGCGTTAAATCCGGGTCGCTGTAGTGGTCGCCACCTAAATCATTTTCCAGCGAGTAATCGGCAAAGCTGCTGATAAAGTCGCGGGTATTCGGGCCACGGAAACCGACGGAATAGTTGAGGGCGGTTTCATGGGTGAAGCCGTCGTGCGGGAAGCCCGGCGGAATGTACAGAATGTCGCCCTGCTCGAGATCTTCATCGATGATCGGCGTAAACGGATCGACATGCAGCAACGCCGGATGCGGGCAGAACTGACGCATCGGCAAAGCATCGCCCACGCGCCAGCGACGGCTGCCCATTCCCTGAATGATAAACACATCGTACTGATCGATATGCGGGCCAACGCCACCGCCGGGCACGGAATAGGAGATCATCAGGTCATCCAGGCGCCAGTCTGGCAGCACGCGGAACGGACGAACCAGTTCAGCCGCAGGCAGATGCCAGTGGTTCACCGCCTGTGCCAGCAACGACCAGCCGGTTTCACCCAGCCCGTCGAAATGCTCAAAAGGACCGTTGCTCGCCTGCCATTCACCATTTTTATGGCTCACCAGACGGCTGTCCACTTCAGGTTCCATCGCAAGGCCGGCTAATTCATCGGGAGTGATCGGATCGACAAAGTTTGTAAATGCTTTTTTTAATACAACAGGTTGTTTCTGCCAGTATTTTTCTAAAAATTCCGGCCAGTCCAGATTGAGTTCATACGCCATGTGATTTACCAGTGGGAAGACAAACGGGCCTGATTATAGAGAGGCTGGCGGGTATGCCGCTTTGTCATTAATCAAGGGATCACAAAAGACTGGCGGAGGGAGGGAATTTCCCTCTCCGGGCGGAGAGGGAAGTGTTACGGGGCGGTGCAAACGGGTATTAAGATTTGGCGGCAAGCACCACCAGTTTTTGGTTCACAAACTCTTTGATCCCCAGATCTGACAGCTCGCGGCCAAAACCGGAGCGTTTTACCCCCCCGAATGGCAGCTCGGCGGCGGTATCCGTTGGTGAGTTAACATATACCATTCCGGTTTCGATCTGGCTCGCCAGCTTACGGGCGCGATTGAGATCGGTCGTGAATACCGAACCGCCCAGGCCGTAGTGCGAGTCGTTGGCCAGTTTCACCAGTTCCTCGTCGTTTTTGACGATATAAACCTGCGCAACCGGGCCGAAAAACTCCTCGAAGTAAGCCGGATTATCACGCGTGATGTGTGTGAGGATCGTTGGCTCGAAGAAGTTGCCCGGATTCCCCGTCACTTTCTTACCGCCGAAATGCAGTTTTGCACCGTGCTTCACGGCATCGTCTACCTGCTTGCTCAGCGTTTTCACCGCATCGGCTGAAGACAATGGCCCCAGCGTGGTCGATTTATCCAGCGGATCGCCGATTTTCAGTGCCTTGAAGTGTTCAGTGAATTTTTTCAGGAATTCATCGGCCACTTTTTCATGAATGATAAAGCGCTTGGCGGCAGTACAAACCTGCCCGGCGTTGGAAACACGCGCCTGAGCACCGGCTTTGGCGGCGTGATCAATATCGGCATCATCCAGTACCGCGAAGACGTCATTCCCGCCCAGTTCGAGCGTGGATTTTTTCAGTTTTCCGGCTGCGCGCGCCGCCACAATCGCCCCGGCTTTTTCCGAACCGGTCAGTGCGACGCCCTGAACGCGATCGTCATCAATGATCGATGCGACCTGATCCTGAGAAATAAACAGATTGGTATAGGCACCTTTTGGCGCACCGGCTTCAGAAACCAGCTTCTCAAAGGTTTCTGCGCAATGCGGCACGATGCTGGCGTGTTTTACCAGCACGCTGTTACCGGACGCGAGATTCGGCGCAAGCACACGCATCAGCTGGTAGAACGGGAAATTCCACGGCTCGACCGCCATGATTACGCCAATCGGATGATGCTCGACCCAGGCTTCGCCGAGGTCAGATTTATACGGCACAGGTTTGAGAAATTCCTCGGCGTTTTCCGCATAGAATTTCGCAATATCGGCGCAAATCTGCACTTCGCCACGGCTCTGACCAATGAGTTTGCCCATCTCTACACTGACCACTTCTGCCAGTTCATCGACACGGGAAGCCATCAGCTCGGACAATTTATGCAGCACTTTGATCCGCTGTTTGATATCTCCCTGTGCCCAGTCGGATTTATAAAGGGTATGCGCGGTGGACAAGGCTTGTTCAACCTGCTTGTCGTTGTGCGTCTGATATTCTTTGATGAGCTTGTTATTAAAAGGATTTATCGTCTGATATGGCATCTGTTGCTCCTTGTTTTGTGGCGCGCCGGATAATGTCATCAGCGCGTTGGAATTGAGGTGCGTTCGATTTACTGCCTTTGGCCTGCTTCTTAACGCTTGTTTCATCTCACTGCCAATAAGCATAGTCGATAAAACGTGAACTCTGTCTCACAGACATCTCATGCAACACATGAGGTTCGGGCTTTTTAGCGGCTTGCGCGCAGGCCTTGCCATCCGCGGGCTACCGCCTGTCTCTAAGAACAATCGCCTTTACTTAACTTTGCGGCGAAAGGGCTTTCGAATTGTTTTCAGCAAGCGATTGATAAATTTACCGCTCACTTTTATGCTGGCTTTCCTTCCTTTTCCGACATTGAGAAACTCATGAAGCTTGATGCGATCCCTTTTTGCACGACTGACTGGAGCGACGTAACGCCGACACAACATCCGGGCGACACTGGTATGGCGCTGTGGCGTACGCAAAAATTTGGCGATATCCGCGTGCGGGTCGTCGAATATTCCGCAGGATACGAGGCCGATCACTGGTGCAGTAAAGGGCATGTGCTGTTTTGCCTGGAAGGGGAATTGCACACGCGCCTGGAAGATGGCCGCACCTTTACCCTCTCACCGGGCATGAGTTATCAGGTGGCGGATAACGCGGAAGCGCACCGTTCCTCAACCCCCGTCGGGGCTAAATTGTTTGTCGTTGATTAGTCGTACACAGAAAAATCGCCGCCAGCGTGAGGCTGGCGACAAGGAGCAGCAGGTGAGTAAATTACGGGTAGGCATCATTTTTGGCGGCAAATCGGCAGAGCACGAAGTGTCATTACAATCAGCAAAAAATATTGTGGATGCCATTGATAAAGAACGCTTTGACGTGACTTTGCTGGGCATCGATAAGAAAGGCGAGTGGCATATTAATGACGCCAGTAACTACCTGATTAATGCTGAAAATCCGTCACTGATTGCCCTCAACCGCTCGAATAATCAGGTCGCGCTCATTCCGGGGCAAACTGAAAATCAGCTGATTGAAACGCACAGTGCCAGCGCATTGTCGCAGGTGGACGTCATCTTCCCGATTGTTCACGGAACGCTGGGCGAAGATGGTTCATTGCAGGGACTGCTGCGCATGGCAAACATTGCGTTCGCCGGTTCCGGCGTGTTGGGGTCGGCTGTAAGCATGGATAAAGATGTGACCAAGCGTCTGCTGCGGGATGCCGGTTTGTCCGTCGCACCCTTTGTCACCCTGACCCGTGCGAATCGCCAGAAATATACGTTTGCTGAAGTCTCTAAGCAGCTCGGCTTACCGCTGTTTATTAAGCCTGCCAATCAGGGTTCTTCCGTCGGCGTCAGCAAAGTGAGCAACGAAACAGGTTTCATTACTGCATTGGAAAAAGCATTCAGTTTCGATCATAAAGTGCTGGTCGAATCCGCGATTAAAGGCCGTGAAATCGAATGCGCGGTACTTGGCAACGATTACCCGCAGGCCAGCGTATGCGGCGAAGTCATCCTGCACGACGAGTTTTATTCCTACGACACCAAGTACATTAATGAAGCCGGCGCATCGATTGCCGTTCCCGCCGATTTGCCGCAGGAGACGCATGACCGCATTCGTGCCATCGCATTGCAGGCATTTCAGGTGCTGGAATGCCGGGGCATGGCGCGCGTCGATGTGTTCCTGACCGAACAGGGTGACGTCGTTATCAACGAAATTAATACGTTGCCGGGCTTTACCAACATCAGCATGTACCCGAAACTGTGGGCGGCCAGCGGTTTAAACTACAGTGATCTAATCACGCGTCTGATCGAACTGGCGCTGGAGCAACACGAGCAGGATAACCAGCTCAAAAGCTCAGCGAACTGATTTCTAAGAGGTGCTGCAAAAGAAAAGCAGGGAGAAATCCCTGTGTGGCGGGATCAATTTAAAGGTCTCCTCAAATCGCAGACACGAAAAAGGCGGCAAACGCCGCCTCTTCTGCTTACTGCTGAGGACTCTTATTTGTACAGTTCAGCTGTACCGTACAGGTGGTTGTCACCAGACGCACCGATGATACGGTAAGAACTTGCACCGGCTTCGCTGGCTTTAGCATTCAGTTTGTCCTGCAGGCTGCTCAGGCTGTTACCTGAAGTTGCGCTGACGACACCAATCGCCTGCTGACCAGCCGGAGCGGACTGAACTTCAGTCGCTGCCAGGGTAGAGAATGATGCGGTTGCCAGTGCGATGGCGGCGAGAGTCATAGTAATGTTTTTCATGATGGTTTCCTCAATTCGTTTATTGCGCTTTGCCAGGCGTTGTCATCAACGTTCATTTAATGTGCAAAGCTGTCTTCTGTCCGATACAACATCTAGCTTATTAATCGTTAACTAAATGCTGCTTTACCCTTATCAAATCGTACTCCGTGCTTATTTATACAGCTCAGCAGTACCGTACAGGTGGTTTTCACCAGAAGCACCGATGATGCGATATGAACTTGCACCGGCTTCATTCGCTTTAGCGTTCAGCTTGTTTTGCAGGCTTGACAAATCATTGCTTGAAGAAGCACTTACCACACCGATTGCCTGTTGGCCTTCTGGTGCAGACTGAACTTCAGTCGCAGCCAGAGTTGAGAATGAAGCGGTAGCGAGGGCGATTGCAGCTAATGTCATAGTGATGTTTTTCATGATTTCTTCCTGTTTTAATCTGTTTATCAGCAGGTGGTTTAGGTCAGACGTTATTTGTTAACGTTCGATAATTAAATATTAGACCTGGATCACATTCTGTGCAACTAAATTATTTATTAATCGTTAACTAATTGTGCGGAACAATCTGCTAACGAATGTCGTTGTGCTTATTTGTACAGCTCAGCAGTACCGTACAGGTGGTTTTCACCAGAAGCACCGATGATGCGGTATGAAGATGCACCGGCTTCGGTCGCTTTCGCATTCAGTTTTGACTGCAAAGTCGTCAGGTTACCGTTTGAAGAAGCGCTGATAGTCCCGATAGTTTGTGCACCTGCCGGAGCGGACTGAACCTCAGTGGCTGCAAGAGCAGAGAAAGAAGCGGTAGCGAGTGTCAGAGCAGCGATTGTCATTGCGATACTTTTCATGATTTGTATTCCTGTTCGTTAATTTTTTTTGGAGTGACGTTTTCGTCAGCCCCGTTATTCGGTCAACGTTATTTATTATTTAACGTTCGATAAGTAAATGGTAAGGGGTGTTGAGGGTTTGTGCAAGATGTTTTTTTAATGAGCGTTAACTTATTGTGCTGTGACGAACATCACACCAAAGCGCATTGTTGTTTTTGTTTTGTTAAATTTATGTTTTTAAAATGATTCACCTGAAAGATGGAGTTCGGGCTTATCCAATATTGTGCTGAATGAATCTTTAATGATCGCTAAGTTAATGGTTGGTTCCGGCGGGAGAGGGTGTTAAAACTAGGGTCGGCTTAGAAAAAAGATAAGGCAGCAAATGCCGCCTTATCGTTATTCCTGCTCAGACATTCTGTCGTCAGGGCCGGTTTCCTTAGTAGTAAATGGAAGCCGGTTTATGACCAGAAGTCATTGGTGCAGGTGGCTGAGACGGAGAAGTGGAAATACGGCTCTGCGCGACTTTTTTGTTCGTACAGGTTGCCGGGTTACAGAAGTTACTGTCACCGGTCACATTGACCATCGCCACTTCCTGACTCTGTACTGGCATCATGATAACCTGCTGTGCGGCAACATTGGCAACCGGTGCAGCGGTTAATGCCAGAACTGCAAGAAGGATTTTGAAGTTACTCATGATGTTTCGTCCTGGGTATTTTGCTTTTATAAAGCGCTTATAGCTGTGCAGCTTTGCGGGTGTGAGTGATTTTCTTATCGCTCGATAATTAAATGATAAACTCCGCTGGACTTGTGCGCAACTATTTTTAATAATGATCGTTAAGTTATTTCTAAAAACAATTTTTATAACCATTATCACAATGGTGATGGAAGGAGGGTGTATGAGCACTGAACAGACGGCTTTGGTCCGGAAAAGTCGCGGTCGCCCAAAACAGTTCGACCGTGGAACTGCTCTGAGCAAGGCCCTGAATTTATTCTGGCGCCATGGTTACGAGGCCACTTCATTAGCTGATCTGGTCGAAGCAACCGGTGCAAAAGCGCCAACTTTGTATGCCGAATTCGGTAATAAAGAAGGGCTTTTCCGCGCAGCCGTTGAGCACTACGTTAAAAATTTCTACGAAAAAGGACGCTGTCTGCTGAGCAGACCTGATTTGTCCGTGGAACAGGCGATTGACCAGTATTTGCGTGCCATTGCAAACCTGTTTACTGACTGTGATACGCCGAGCGGTTGCTTCATGATCAGCGCATCGTCCGGGATGTCTTCATCTTCCGCGGATATTGCCGAAATGCTGCGTGAGCACCATCTGTCGCAGGAACGGACATTGTTCGAATATTTCGAGAAACAGAAACAAAGCGACAATCTGGCTGCGGTGACGGACAGTGCCCTGCTGGCGAAATACCTCGCCTGTACCATTCAGGGTTTCTCTGTCCAGGCGCGCGATGGCGCAACGGCGGCTGAGCTTAATCGTCTGATCGACGTGGTCATGAACCTGTGGCCAGAACTGACAAAAAACACCGTGCAAATCACTGCTGCGCACTAACGGATGTCTGATTTTCGTCAGTTATTAAGAAAGAGAATAGAACGCCAGGTGCTGAGTATTTCGGGCCTGGCGTTAGGCGGTATAGACTTCGAGAATCCTGCGGGCGATCCGGGGCTGTTTGGCCCTGAAAGCGTAACCTGGCGAATTCACGGAGACTTTTCTTCGATGCTTTGCGGCGGTGTCAGTGCCTTGCTGCTGCAAATGCTTCACCCGCTGGCGCTCGCCGGTGTCTGGGATCACTCCACATTTCGCGAAGACATGCTCGGCCGCCTGCGCCGCACCAGTCAGTTTATTTCCGGAACGACATTTGCCCCGACCCGTGATGCCACGGCGCTCATCGAAAAAGTAAAATTCATTCATCTGCACGTGACCGGCACCGATGCGCACGGCACGCCTTACGCTGCCAGCGACCCGGATTTACTGGTGTGGGTACACGTCGCGGAAGCGTACAGCTTTCTGCAATCTCATCTGCGTTACCGCAATCCTTCACTCAGTTCAACCGAACAGGACCGCTATTACCAGGAATTCGCCCGCGTGGCAGAAAGCCTCGGGGCGGTGAATGTGCCCGACAGCGTTGCGGCGGTAGAAGCCTATTTGCAAGCCATGCGGCCTCAGTTGCGCTGCGATGAAAGAACGCAGGAAGTTGTGCGGTTATTGCGTAATGCGCCTGCGCCAAGCCGTCTGGCTAAACCGGTCGGCAGCCTGATGATTCAGGCCGGTATCGAGCTTTTGCCCGGCTGGGCGGCGGAACAACTGGGGATTTCCCTTTCCCCGGTTAAGCGTAAAACGATTCGTTTTGGCACCCGCCGCATCGCAGGCATCCTGCGCTGGGCGGTCAGAAACGGCTCATGGCATCGCGCGATGCGCCGCATGGGCCGCTTGCCTTCCTGAACTTATAAATGCGGATAAACGCCCGGTCCGATCGGTAAACCCAGCAGATACCAGCCAACCAGCATCAGCAGCCACACCACGAAAAATACAATCGGGTACGGCAGCACCAGCGAATAGTAGGTGCCGAGTTTCGCCTCTTTGTTGTATCGCTGGAGGAATCCGAGGAACAGCGGTACAAACGGCGACATCGGAGCCAGCGGGATCACTGAGGAATCCGCGACGCGGAACACGATCTGCGCGAATGCCGGATGGAAGCCCAGCAGCATAAACATCGGTACGAAAATCGGTGCCAGAATCGACCAGATCGCCGAGCCGCTGGCGATAAACATACACAGCAATGCCGACAGGAAAATCAGCCCGAGGAACGCCGGAATACCGGTCATGCCGAGATTTTCCAGCACATCCGTCAGCCCGATCGCCATAAATTTTCCCATATTGCTCCAGTTGAAAAACGCCACAAACTGGGAGAGCGGGAACACCATCACGATAAAACCGGCCATAGACTTCATCGGATCAACCAGCAAATCCGGCACATCGCTGGCGCTGCGGATTTGCTTCGTCACCATGCCGTAAGGCACCGAAATCACGAAGAAGAACAAAATGATCAGCGGTACGATGCCCTGAATAAACGGAGACGGGATGATGCCGCCGGTTTTCGGATTGCGCAGCGGTGCGGCTTCCGGAACCACCAGCAGCGCGACCAGCCCGATGAACACCAGCGCCGCAATCCCGCTCGCCATCAGGCCGCGGTTCTGTTCCGGCGTCAGCTTCTTCATCTCTTCGTTACGTTCGCCGCGATGAACTGGCAGACGCGGTTCGACAAATTTGTCGGTCAGAATGGCCCCGACAATCGTCAGTAAAATCACTGACGCAGCCATGAAATACCAGTTATCGATAACGCTGACCTGAACCGCCGGATTAATCGCTTTTGCCGCTTCGGTACTCAGCCCGGAAAGCAGCACGTCCGTGGTCACAATCAGCAGATTTGCCGTAAAGCCGCAGCCCACACCGGCAATCGCCGCCAGCAAACCGGCCACCGGATGACGCCCGACAGCCAGGAAAATCAGTGCGCCCAGCGGCGGCATCACCACCAGTGCGGCGTCGGACGAAATGTGGCTGAAGAAGGCGATAAAGATCACCATATAGCTGGCATAACGGGCGTTCACTTTCGACGCCATTTTATACATCAGGCTTTGCAGCAGCCCGACGCGCTCCGCCAGACCTGCGCCGATCACCAGCGCCAGAATCGAGCCGAGCGGGGTGAATCCGCTGAAATTCTTAATCACGTTCGGCAAAATCCACTGGATACCTTCCACGCTCAGCAGATTTTTAACGTGGATAATTTCGCCGTTACTCGGATTTACCGCCGTAATATTCAGCCACGAAATCACTGCGCTGGCGACCATCAGAATGGCAATCAAATAAACAAATAGCAAAAACGGATTGGGAATTTTATTACCTACACGTTCTACCCACTGGAGAAAACCTCCCGGGCTCTGGCCGGAGTCTTGTGCTTCAATACTCATCTCTTAACCCTCTGTCGTGTTTGATTTTTTTATATTTATGCCGCCCGTCTCTGCCGGAACGGGGCATGAGCGGGCGGTTTACTCGTCGTGATTTATTTGAGTGGCGAAGGTTTTACGCCCGCCGGGATAGGGCAGTGATACGGACGGCGTTCGCGCAGGACGTCTCGCTCTTTCTGGCATGCCGCGAGTAAATCAGGCTTCGTGAACAGCTCGATGGCCGTGGAGGACATCACTTTTGCCGCCAGACACATGCCTTTATGTGCGATTGATGTGCGCCCCTGCGATACTATCTGCCAGGTGTGCAGCGGCGAACCGACCGCAAAGCACGGGCTGAAACACTGAGCGGTCGGCACCAGCCAGCTGACATCCCCGACGTCGGTGGAGCCGTAGAGAATATTGCTGTTCGGTGCATAAGGCGCAACGGCGTCGGTCAGGGGTGACGTGCGCAGCGTTTCGGCAAATGCCACCCCTTCTGCGCCGCTGGTGCGGGAGATGTTCAGCAGATTGTTATCGATATCCTGTTCCGTCAGCGTGGCGCGAATTGACGCCGCAAACGCCTGTTCTTCATCCGTGTACTGCGGTGCGCCAAACGCTTTAACGTACTGATACATCGCGTTTTCCAGCGTGCGGTTCGGCACGTAATTGGAACAGGCTTTATCAAAACGCATCGACATCGTAGTGCCGGTCATCAGCGCCGCGCCTTTGGCGATATCTACCACGCGGTCGAAAATCCCCTGCGCCTGATCCATCTGCGGTGCGCGAACCAGGTACAACACTTCCGCATCGGCCTGCACCACGTTCGGCGAGATACCGCCCGCATTGGTGATGGCGTAATGCAGCCGCGCTTCCTGAATAATGTGCTCACGCAGGAAGTTGGAACCGGTGTTCATCAGCGTCACGGCGTCCAGCGCACTGCGGCCCAGATGTGGCGCAGCAGCGGCGTGTGAGGACACGCCTTTGAAGCTGAACGACGCCTGAATATTGGCCAGCGTCTGGTTGCTGAACATGCCGCTGTAAGTTTCCGGATGCCACGTCAGCGCGGCATCGACGTCACCAAACAGGCCTTCGCGGGCCATAAACGTTTTGCCGGAACCGCCTTCTTCGCCCGGACAGCCGTAAAACCGCACTGTGCCCTGAATCTTTTCGCGTTCCATCCAGGCTTTTACCGCCAGCGCGCCACCGAGCGCCGCCGTCCCGAGCAAATTATGCCCGCAGCCGTGGCCGTTACCGTTTTCGATCAGCGGTTGCGCGGTGTTGCATCCGGCTTTCTGGCTCAGCCCGGCCAGTGCGTCGAATTCGCCGAGCAGGGCGATCACCGGTTTGTCACTGCCGAAGCTGGCGATGAACGCCGTTTCCATGCCACCGACGCCGCGCTCAACCGTAAATCCGCTGGCTTCCAGTTTGTCTGCCAGCAATGCTGAAGAGAACGATTCGGCGAAACGGGTTTCAGGATGATCCCAGATGGCGTCGCTGATTTCCGCCAGCGCCGGTTGCTGGTTATCGATAAAATCGCTGATGAAATTGACAATGTTTTGCTGAGCAGCCATCAGTTTTCCCCTTTGAATTCAGCGATATTCAGCGCCAGTGCGGCCAGCGTTTTGATGCCCTGCATCATCACTTTTTCATCGAAATCAAATAGCTCGTTGTGATGCCCTGCGCTCAGGTCAGTGCCGAAAATCACATAAGAGGCTTCGCCGCCGCGCGCTTTCACACGTTCCATCATGTACGTCGCGTCTTCAGATCCCGCCGCGCCTTCCTGACGGTCAATAATCTCTGCAAATTCACCCAGTTTTTCCGCCTGCTGATGGATGTAATTGACCCACGCCGCCGTTGGTTTACTGCTTTGCGCCGCGCCCATCAGTTTGATGTCGAATTTCACCTGATGCATTTCGGCCGCGCCGGAAATCACTTTCAGCGCCTGCTGATAAATGAATTCGTTGACCTCATTGGTGGAACCGCGCGTTTCGACTTTCATCATGGCGGAAGAGGCGACTACGTTGCGGCCAGTGCCTGCCTGCAATACGCCGACGTTGACCCGTGAACTGCCGCCGCTGTGGCGGGGAATAGCGTGTAAACCGAGCGTGGCCTGCGCCGCTGCCAGCAGGGCGTTGCGGCCTTCTTCCGGTTTGCCACCGGCATGCGACGCCACGCCGGTGAAGCGCACGTCGAGCTTGGTGGTCGCCATGAACGTGTCATTGCCGCAGACAATATGATTGGCCGGAACGCCGGTGCCGATATGGACGGCGGTGAAGTAATCGACGTCATCGACCACGCCTGCCGCGACCATGGATTTCGCGCCGCGCGTGCCTTCTTCCGCAGGCTGGAAAATCAGTTTGATCGTGCCGCAAAGCTTATCGCGCGCCTGCATCAGCACTTCCGCCAGGCCTAAACCGATCGTGGTGTGCCCGTCGTGGCCGCAGGCGTGCATCATGCCGTGATTGGCAGAAGCAAATCCTTCGCGGAATGGGCGGTGCGCCTCGTCGAGCACCTCGTTTAAATCCAGCGCATCCATGTCGACGCGAAATCCCATCACCGGGCCGGGACGTCCGGTTTCCAGCGTGGCAACAATGCCGGTGAAACCGCCGGAAAAATGCGGCATCCAGCGGGCAATTGCGCCCTGTTCCAGCGCGCGTTGCTCGTGTTCGGCCAGCACGGCCGCAGAAGGCAAACCCATGCGCGAATCCGCATCGATAACGTCTTTGCCCAGTTTCAGCGCGTACCCGAGTTTCTCCAGCCGGTCGGCCACCAGCGTGGACGTACGAAATTCCAGCCAGCCGGATTCGGCATATTTATGCAGGTCACGACGTTGTGTTTGCAGGGCAGGGAACAGCTGTTCAATGTGTTCAGAAATCTCATTAACCATCACGGACTCTCTTTTTTACAGACATGCAGGCTTTCTGCCAAAAGCAGAAAGGAGGAAATCTTGTTTGGGGGGAGTGCGCGCCGGAGCACGAAAACTGGCACAACAAACCCAGACCGGCAGGCGCGAAGCGCAAACCAGTAACCCGTAATTTGTTGCCGTTTGGAGGAAAAATCCGCAGGAAAAGCCCCGGCGGAAGGGACTGCATCGCGGCATTTTTGCCGTCGTATCGGTCAGCGTTTTATGACGAACGTCTGCCTTATGTGTTTTTCAATGTACACAAAGCGATCAGGGCATATAAGATGCCAAAATCTTCTTAGTGATAATCAGGGGTTATCAAAGAATCTCATGCCATCACAAATAAAAATGCATCAGCTGCGGGCGTTTGTGTCAGTAGCACGACAGGGCAGCATTCGCGCCGCCAGCCGTCTGCTCAATCTTTCCCAGCCTGCGCTCACCAAATCGATTAAAGAGCTGGAAGAAGGACTGGGCGCGAGATTATTTGTCCGCCGCCGTCAGGGCGTGACGCTAACCGATTGTGGTGACGCGTTTTTTAAACGCGCGAGCCTGATTCTCGAAGAGCTGCGGGTGGCGCAGGAAGACATCGCCCAGCGCCTCGGCGGAACCAGCGGCAGGGTGAATATCGGTGTCGGTGCCAGCATTGCGCGCACCATAATGCCGGAGGTGATCGACCGTTTTCACCGGGAATTCCCCAATGTGAAAGTGCGTATCGCGGAAGGCCAGCTGGTGTCGATGATCCCTGAACTGCGTCAGGGCGAGCTGGATTTTACCGTAAACACCTATTATCAGGGGCCCTTTGATAACGAACTGTTATACGAAAAGCTGATGGATAAAGAGTACCGCGTGGTCGCCAGACGCGGACACCCGATGCAAAACGCGCGTTCGATGAAAGAATTGCTTCACTGCGACTGGACCATGCCGACGCCGCGCGGAAGCTATTACAAACTGCTCAGTGAAGTGTTTAGCGAGATGGACGCGGAACCGAATATCAGCGTGATTTGCGAGACGTTTATGTCCTGCACCAGCCTGATTGCCAAAACGGATTTCCTCAGTGTGTTATCCGTGGATGTGATTAACGATCCGGTGATCGGCCAGAGCCTGGTGGCACTCGATTTGGATCTGCCGTTGCCGACCGCGACGTTCTATCTCATTCAGCGGCGTGACACCACGCTGACGCCGATGGCGGCACATCTGGCACAACTGTTCCGACTTTATTGCCGGTAATCAATTCTGCCGGTAACAAACCGCATTCGCGTAAAAAGCGCGTGTTTTGATGATTTATCGGGGATTTTTGGGAATATTGCCCGTTATCGGGCTGGCTTATCCGTTCTACACTGACCATCACAGGGAATAATAAGCTTCCTAACATTGCCGAGGTCATATGCGCCAGTCCGACATTGTTGCTGAAGTCAGTAACGACAAACAAACCCTGACCGCGCTGGTCGAACAGGACAACCGCGTGGTGTATTTCTACATTTTCGCCCGGGAAGATCTGCGTGACCGCTTTCCGAAAATGCGTGCCTGCTGGGTGCGTAATCTGGTGCCTGCGCCTTTGCACGATGACACCGCCGCCACCGAACAGGGCATCGCGCCGCTGCTGGCCGCGCCTTATTGCCGCAATCTGGAAGGCGAAGCGCCGCTGGATCCGTCGCAGATTCAGATCCTGTGGAACGAAAGCGATGACGGCGCGGCGTTGTGGTATCAGGGTTTGCTGCTGGCGGTGATCCCCGGCTGGAGTTTGTATATCGATCACTCGGTGTGTTATTCCGCCGGGTGCATCGCGCAGAACCCGCTGACCTTCCCGCTGGGGTCTGCCTCGACCAATACGCAGTGTGAGCTGGCAGAAAAAACCCGTCTTTTCTGGCGTGACTGGCAAAATGAATTCAGCAATCCGTGGCCGAAAATCCAGCGAAAACTGCTCGAATCCTACGAAGATCGCTTTGGCCCTTCGCTGAAATATTACCTGATTAACCAGGGCAGCTGGCCTCCGATGGCGATTTCCCAGCACGAAGACGATGAGAATTATTACTTCTTCACCGTCGGTATGAGTATCCGCCCGATGCCGCAAATCGACATCATTTTCAACGATGAAGCCGAAAAGCATCGCCGCATTGAACTGGCGTTTTCCGTCGGGAAAGAGTACGTGACCGAAGAAAACGCCGTGCAGATGGCGAGCGCGCTGTCCGGTTATGCGCAAATCCCGTGGACCACGCTTAGCTGGCTCGGCGAAGGCCACACGCTGATGTCTCCGATGGCACCTCTGGGCTTCGAAGGCCACGTCATTTCCTCCGCACTGTGCGGACCGGCCGATAAAATGGACCTGCCTGAGATTTACGGCGACCCGGTGAATCAGTTCTGGGTCAGCCCGATATTTACCAGTGAACTGGAATACGCAAAAGGGAAACCGAATGGCGGATTTGAACTGGTCGCCGCGATGATCGAGAATGGAATCGGGTTTGTGTTTGCGCCGAGGAGCGCGGTGATGTGATGTCACTCTCTCAGTTTTCTAACAGAGATGAGTAAGAATACCGATCTGCTCCCTCCCCTGCGAAGGGGAGGGTTGGGGTGGGGTATTAAGGTCAAAAACAAGATTTAAAGTTTGTTTAGACAAGGCGTTAGCTTTTAAAACCCCCTCCCGACCTCCCCCTTCGCAGGGGGAGAAGCAAGGCAAAAACTAAACTGGTTTAATTTCCTGCTGAAAATCTTCAGCATCTACGTCATACCCCGACGGTTCCCACCGCACCGCTGTCAGCACGATGAGTCCTGCCAGCGGCGCTAACGCGATCACCCAAAACACGCCGGTGCCTAACGCGGCGGAAAGTACCGGGAACAGGAACAGTGAAAGGGTGGAACTGGCGCGCATCAGCGTCTGGTTGAAACCGACACCCATGCCGCGCAGCGACGTCGGGTAGCTCAGCGAAGCGAATGTCATGGTGTGCGAGCCCGGACCGAATCCCTGTCCGAACAGGAACAATGCCAGCATGGCGATGGAAATTGCCGCTTCACCGCCGTCGGCCGGACGGCCAACCAGCGCCAGCCCGATCATCGCAATGAGCTGACAGGCGTAACCGGCATAAGTCATTTTCCATGCACCAAATTTAGAGACATAGCGCACGGCAATCAGACCGCCGACAAACGCGAAGCACAGATTCAGGCCAAGCGAGAACAAAATGGTGCTGATCATCGACTGTTTCAGGAAGCTGGATAAAATTACCGGCAGACCGAACGCCACGGCGTTGTAGGCAAATGACGAGGCGACGGCGGTCACCGTAGCCAGCACGGTGCGGCGCAGATAAATGCCCTTCAACAGCGTGCCGTAATTCCGCCATGCCGCTTTGCGCACTTTCACCTGCGGCGTTTTATCGGCATCATCGGCAACAACCGCATTGATGTTATAGGATTTTCTCAGGATAGCCGCCGCACTTTGCAGGTCGCCCTGATTCGCCGCCCAGACCGGCGATTCATTCATGTAACGGTGGCGTATCGCGATAATCAGAATCGCCGGCACCGCGCCAAAACCGAGAATTAAACGCCACAGCCAGTCGGTGTGCGTGGCCGGCAATACCGCGTAAAGCAGCAGAACCAGCAGATAGGAAACGCTGATCGCCGCGTACCACGTCGGGCACCACATCGCCACGCGTGAGGCTTTATTGCCGCGCCCCTGAAGTTTGGAGAACTCCGCCAAAAACGCCATCGCCACCGGTAAATCGATACCGACACCGAGGCCCATCACAAAGCGCGAGCCGCCGAGCACCCATTCATTTGGCGCAAAGGCACAGGCCAGTGCGGCAATCACAAAGAAGAACATGTCGGCCATGAACACACGGTAACGGCCAATTTTGTCGGTCAGATAGCCGCCGAAAAGCGCGCCGACAATCGCCCCGAAGGTGATTGCGGAAGCGACAAAGCCCGCGCCGGAAGGCGTCAGGCCGAACTGGCGGGTGATATCTTTCATCCCGAAGGCCAGCGCACCGAGGTCGTAAGCGTCGAGGAAAACGCCGCCCAGTGCGATAGCTATCACGATGCGCGCGTCGCTGATTTTCGCGGCGCCACGGTTCACTAACTGAGTAATATCGGCAGCAGAACGAATCACCACCGGTTTGTCAGACGCAGAATCTGCGCTGTAATCCCCTGAAGAGGCGGCGGGAGAGGCCGCAATTGAATCAGACATTGTTGTGTTTACGCTTTTTGACAAAAAAACCAGCATAGAGGCGAGGTGATGCCGGTCACAAGTCCTGATTCAGCGATACGTAAAAACAAATGGCTATAAGTTAAAGCAAAGTGATCTAAGCCTGCGCAGGCCAGCGTAAAACGGCCTTCATCACCTTGCCGCAGGCGGCGTCGTCAATAGCCTGACGGATATCCTGAAAGTCGTAAAAATGCAGCAGGCGGTCGAAAGGAAATTGCCCGGCCTGCCAGAGTGTAATCATTTTTGGGATGAACGCCTGCGCCACGGCGTCGCCCTGGATCACGCTGAGTATTTTCCTCCCGCGCGAAAGCGTTGCCCCGCCCGTACCGGTCAGCCGTACCATTGTGCCGCCGTCTTTCAGCGCGTCCTGCCCGAGTTTATCCAGCGCGGAAACGCCCGCCGTATCGATAACGTAATCCAGAGTTTCGCGCAGACTACGCTCCTTTCCGGTTTTCATGGCTTCTGTCGCGCCCAGTTCCAGCGCCAGATCTCGCCGGTGCTGATGGTGATCGAGGGCGATAATCTCTTTTGCCCCAGCAATTTTTGCCGCCATCACCGCCGCCATGCCTACCGCACCGGTGCCAATGACCAGCAGACGATCGCTTTTTTTCACTTTCAGCGTATTCATTACCGTACCCGCACCGGTTTGCAGGCCGCAGCCGAGCGGAGCCAGCGTGGCGAGTGGCAGCGATTTATCGACTTTCACCAGATTTTGTTCCGTGACCAGCGCATAACTGGCAAATGAGGATTGCCCGAAAAAATGCCCGCTGATGCCCGGAGGGTAAGCGCTGCTGCCATCAAGGCGGGAGAAGCCAAAGTTCAGCGTAGAAAAATGTTCGCAGTCTGCCGGGCGGTGCGCGGAACAGGCGTCGCACTGGCCGCATGACTGAAAAGACAGCACAACGTGATCGCCCGGTTTTACCGTCGTCACCGCGCTGCCGATCTGCTCGACAATCCCCGCGCCTTCGTGGCCTAAAACAGCGCCCGGCGAGAAAAAACTGATATCGGTGTGGCAAATTCCGCAGGCAACGATGCGGACACCCACCTCATTACGGCGCGGCGCGCTCAGGCGCAACTTTTCAAATTTGAGCTGATGGTTATCACTGACCACGGCGGCTTCAATCATGCGTGGTGCGGTTCTTTTCGGGGAATAAACGGACATCTGGCTCTCCTTATTAAAGGGAAAACAGAAGATTCCGGCTCAGTGTTTTACCGGATAAGCTTCGAACATTTTTGCATTTTACAGCCGTACCGCTGCCTGCTTTTATGGCTCACCATCCATTCCCCTGCGCAAAATTGGACTATTCTTGTTAGCAGCTTGTTTATTCAGATGAAAGCAGAAAGACAGAGCAGTCGCCGGGCGACAAAAACCAACATAACCCGATAAGAGGATAGAACATGACTGTAACAACTGGGCGAGTACGGGGCGTTTCCATGGCAGCGCTGGCGCTGGTTTCGGCATTGAGTTTCAGCGCACAGGCCGCAGAGGATGCCGTTCGTGTCGGCTCGAAAATTGATACCGAGGGTTCCCTCCTTGGTAACATCATTATTCAGGTTCTGGAAGCCAACGGCATTCACACTACCAATAAATTGCAGCTGGGGACGACCAAAGTGGTGCGCGGTGCGATCACCGCCGGGGAAATCGATATTTACCCGGAATACACAGGTAACGGCGCATTCTTCTTCTCCGATGAAAAAGATCCGGCGTGGAAAAATGCGCAGGCCGGTTTCGATAAAGTGAAAAAACTCGATTACGACCAGAACAAGATTGTCTGGCTTGATCCGTCACCGGCGAATAACACCTGGACTATCGCGGTGCGTCAGGATGTGGCGAGTGCGCATGACCTGAAATCGCTGGCCGATTTGGGCAAATTCATCAGCAGCGGCGGGGATTTCAAACTGGCGGCATCGGCGGAGTTTATTGAGCGTCCGGATGCGTTGCCGGCGTTTGAAAATGCCTACGGCTTCAAGCTGAATCAGCAACAACTGTTGTCGCTGGCGGGCGGTGATACGGCGGTGACTATAAAAGCGGCGGCGGAAAAAACGTCCGGTGTGAACGCGGCGATGGCGTATGGCACCGACGGCCCGGTGGCCGCGCTCGGCCTGCAAACGCTGGAAGATCCGAAAGGTGTGCAGCCCATTTATGCGCCTGCGCCAATCATCCGCGAAGCCGCGCTGAAAGCGCATCCGAACATTCCTGATCTGCTGAAACCGGTCTTTGCTTCCCTCGATACCAAAACGCTGCAAACGCTGAACGCGAAAATTGCGGTCGATGGTCAGGATGCGAAGAAGGTCGCGGCGAAATATTTGCAGGACAAAGGTTTCGTTAAAAAATAACCGGGCAGTGACGCCCTGAATGCGGCCTGCGGGCCGTGTTCACTGAAATCAGGTAACGTTTTGGCTCATCATTCACCCGTTAAAAACCGCGTATTGCTGACGCTGGTTTTCCTGTTATTGCTGTCCGGTTCCGGTCTGGCCTTTCTCAGCCATGCGCCTAACCGCCTGGTGTCGGGGCAGGGCATTTCGCTGGCCTCGTTGCTCCACGGCTATACCTTTTTCGTGCTTCTGCCGGTGATATTGCTGGTGGTGAGCGCTTTTCTTACGTTGTTTGGCCGCAGCCATTTGCTGGTGATGTTGCTGGCAGAAATTCTCCTGGCGGCGCTGGTCTGGCTGGCCGGATATACCGCGGTACAACTGACCGGCGGCAACGAAGACAGTATTGCGCGCACCTCGCTCGGCGGCGGTTTCTGGGCGGCAGCGGCGCTGTGTCTGCTGATTGCCTCCGACGCCATTTCCCGTTTTACCCGCAATCACACCCTGCGCATTTTGCTCAATATCCAGATGCTGATCCCGGTGGTTTTGCTGCTGTTTTACGGCCAGCTTTCCGGGCTGTCGCTGCTGAAAGAGTACGACAACCGTTCAGACGTTTTTAACGACGCACTCTGGCAGCATCTGGGGATTTTGTTCGGCACGCTGGTGCCTGCGGTGCTGATCGGCCTGCCGGTCGGTTTGCTCTGCCACCGCCATGTGCGCTGGCGCGGGCCGGTGCTGTCGGTGCTCAATATTATTCAGACCGTGCCGTCGATTGCGCTGTTTGGCCTGCTGCTCGCGCCGCTGGCCGGGCTGGCAAAAGCGCTGCCGTGGCTGGGCGAACATGGGATCAGCGGTATCGGGCTGGCCCCGGCAATTATCGCGCTGGTGCTTTACTCCCTGTTGCCGCTGGTGCGCGGCGTGATTGCCGGGCTCGATTCCGTGCCGGAAGCGGTGATTGAATCCGCGCGCGGTATGGGCATGAACCGCGGGCAGGTCTTTTTCCGCGTCCAGATGCCAATTGCGCTGCCGGTTATCCTCACCGGCATCCGGATTGTGGCGGTGCAAACCGTCGGAATGGCGATGGTCGCGGCGCTGATTGGCGCGGGCGGGCTGGGGGCGATTATGTTCCAGGGCCTGTTAAGCAGTGCGCTGGATCTGGTGTTGCTCGGGGTGATCCCCGCGGTTCTGATGGCCGTCGTGGTCGACAGCATTTTTAAATTCGCAGTCTTAATACTGGAAACCTCACGCAGATGATTCATTTCAAGCAGGTAAGTAAACACTTCGCTGGCAAGGCGGTCGTGCGTGACCTGACGCTGGAAATGGCCAAAGGCGAATTCACCGTGCTGATCGGGACGTCCGGCTCGGGGAAATCCACCACGCTGAAGATGATCAACCGGCTGGAAGAGCACGATCGCGGCGAAATTCTCTTTGCCGGTGAACCGATTGAAAAATTTCGCGCGCAGGATTTACGCCGCCGGATGGGGTACGCCATTCAGTCGATTGGCCTGTTTCCGCACTGGACGGTGGAAGAGAACATCGCCACCGTGCCGCAGTTGCTGAAATGGCCGAAGGCCAAAATCCGCGACCGCGTGACCGAATTGCTCGAACTGCTGAGTCTGGATCCGAAACAGTTCCGCACGCGTTATCCGCACCAGCTTTCCGGCGGGCAGCAGCAGCGTGTCGGCGTGGCGCGTGCGCTGGCATCAGACCCGGAAGTGCTGCTGATGGATGAACCGTTCGGCGCGCTCGATCCGGTAACGCGCGCGACGTTGCAGGAAGAAGTGGCGCGTATTCATAAACTCTCGCACCGCACGATTGTGCTGGTGACGCACGACATCGACGAAGCGCTGGCGCTGGCTGACCGCATCGTGCTGCTCAACGACGGGCAGGTGGTGCAGCAGGGCACGCCGCTGGAATTGCTGACCAAACCGGCGACGCCGTTCGTGCGTGATTTCTTTGGCGGCAGCGATATGGGCCTTCGTTTGCTGTCCTTGCAGGAAGTCGGTTCGCGCACACGTCAGGGCGAATATTACGCCGGTAATGAAAAACCTCTGGTGGCGTCGATGAGCCTGAGCCAGGCGCTGTCAAAATTTGTCGCGCAACAGGTTCAGCAACTGCCGGTGGTGGATGAGCAGGGGCAGCCGGTCGGTGTGCTGCATTTTGCGGATCTGACGACGACAGGGAACGCTGTATGAAACACGGCTTACGGCGAGTTCTCACGGATCCTTTCATCTGGGTACTGGCGCTTTTGCTGGCGCTGATTTTCGGCATGACGTCGCTCGGCGGCCTGTTTCACTGGATGTTTCCCGCGCTCAGCAGACCGGTGTATCAGCAGGAAAGCTTCGCCTCGCTGGTGGAAGCGCACCTCTTGCTGGTCGGTGTTTCCAGCCTGATTGCGGTGGTGATCGGCGTGGCGGCGGGCGTGGGTGTCACGCGTCCGGCGGGCAAGGAATTCCGCTCGCTGATCGAAACGCTGGTGGCGATGGGGCAGACTTTTCCGCCGGTCGCCGTGCTGGCGGTGGCGGTGCCGGTGATGGGGTTTAGCGAAAAACCAGCGATAATCGCGCTGGTGCTTTACGGCCTGCTGCCCATTTTGCAGGGAACGATTGCCGGGATTGAATCGGTGCGAGCGTCGGCACGCGAAATTGCGCAGGGCGTCGGAATGAGCCGCTGGCAGATGTTGAGAAAGGTCGAAATCCCGCTGGCCGCGCCGGTGATCATTGCCGGTATCCGCACATCAGTGATCATCAATATCGGGACGGCGGCGATTGCGTCAACGGTCGGAACATCAAGCCTTGGGTCGCCGATTATTATCGGTCTGAGCGGCTTTAATACGGCGTATGTTTTGCAGGGCGCGGTGATTGTCGCGCTGCTGGCGATTTGCGTGGATATGCTGTTTGAACGCTGGAGCCGCTGGCTGCAACGGTGGCAGCAGCGGTCTGGCGGTGAATCAGTGCGCTGACGTCGAAGACGGCGCCGGAACTACGGAAGGGGCGTCGCTATCGCTGACCGGTTTGGCGTCGTCCTGAATCACCACCGCATAACCCGCGACCATCACGCCACCAATTGCGCCAATTGCCATCAGGCCAAACAGTGCGATAAATAATTTTTTGCCTAGCGAATTCATGTGCAGTACCTCGGAAATTTGAACGACGAATTATAAATTGTTTACCTCCTCCTGCAACACACTATTCATGCGCTAATTACGTTAACCGCCAATGCCTCTCATTTTTTGTCATATGCAGAAACTTTTTAGCAACATTTTGACGCGATCGCACAGATTCCCTTGCCGGTAATCGGGCCAATAGCGTTAACTGTTTGCCTTTATTATCACGCTAATAAGTTATTCCTATGACTGCCTCTGTGACCCGTTCCCTGCTGCCATTAATCGCAGCACTGTTTGCGTTGTATTTTATCTGGGGTTCTACCTATTTCGTGATCCGCGTGGGCGTGGAAAGCTGGCCGCCGCTGATGATGGCCGGGCTGCGTTTCTTTGTTGCCGGATGCATTATGTTCACCTTTTTGCTGCTGCGCGGGCATAAAGTCCCGACGCTGAAACAGTGGATGGCCGCCGGTGCGGTGGGCATCTTGCTGCTCTCCGTCGGTAACGGTCTGGTGACTGTCGCCGAACATATGCAGGTGCCGTCGGGCATTGCCGCGGTGATGGTCGCTACGGTTCCGCTGTTTACGCTGTGCTTCAGCCGTCTGTGGGGAATGCCCAACAGCCGTCTGGAATGGACCGGCGTGGCGATCGGCCTGTTTGGTATTGTGCTGCTCAATACCGGCAGCAATCTGGAAGGAAACCCGTGGGGCGCGGCGCTGATCCTGCTGGCCTCGCTGAGCTGGGCGTTTGGTTCGGTGTGGAGTTCGCGCCTGACCCTTCCGGTTGGCCTGATGGCCGGTGCGGCAGAAATGATTATTGCGGGTGTGGTATTGCTGGTTGCCAGCCGACTCACCGGTGAACATCTGTCGGCCGCGCCGACGCTGAGCGGCTTTCTGGCGCTGGGCTATCTGGTGGTTTTCGGCTCGATGATTGCTATCAGCGCCTATATGTTTTTGCTGAAAACCGTGCGTCCCGCCGTCGCCACCAGTTATGCCTATGTGAACCCGATAGTCGCGGTTTTGCTGGGTATCGGCTTCGCCGGTGAATCCCTTTCGCCGGTCGAATGGGTAGCGTTAGGCGTAATTCTTTGCGCCGTTCTGCTGGTGACGCTGGGTAAATTCGTCTTCGGCCGCCGCAAAACGGTGATTAAAGAGGTGAAGATTTAACACCCTCACTTCTTCTCAAAGAACAGCGTCACACGCGCCACTTCGACGCCGAATTTTCTCAGCGATGTGACGTTAAACAGATGCTGTTCGTCCTGCTGATAAATCCAGTCGTCGAAGGTCAGGCGGTACGTGCTGCCGCCTGATTTAACGTCCATCACATATTTCCAGTTGAACGCATTTCCGGCTGATTGCCCGGTCGCGGTGCCGATAATGTCACCTGCCGTACCGGTATAACGGCCATCTGCGAGTTTCCGGATGTGCCAGACGCGGGTCTGTTTCTCGCCGTCGTCATACACAAAATCCTCGTGCAGCGTCAGCGTATCCGCCACCACGTCACCCTGAATTTTGGCGGTAAAACGCCGGGTCTGTTTATGGCTGTAATCCTGCACCATGCCGTATGCCACGGTATCACCGGCAAAATAGGTGAAGATATCCAGCGCTGGCTGCGCTTGCGCATAATCTTTGATACTGGCACTGCAACTGGTCAGCAGCAGCGCGCAGGCCGCCAGAAGTGGAAGAAGCATTTTGCGCAGGGCAGTCATAAAACCTCCGGTCGGATGAACATTAATCGGACGCCGTCGCGCCGATGAGCTTGCTGCGTAAATCAGGATATTGCGTGGCGGGTGAAAGCCAGATGGCCAGGAATGCGTCGCGAAACGCCGGGTTGAACGGTTCGCCGATGGGTTGAATCAGCACGCTGTTGGGCGCGCGGCTGTAAAACTGGCCACCGTTCTCATCAGCCAGAAAAACGATTTCGCTGCCGTTACTGACGTCCGTCCAGATTTTTTCAACGCGGTTCAGCCAGTCATTTTTCCGCGCCTGTTCCAGCAGTCCGAGTGCCTGCCATTGCTCTTCCGTGGCTTTGGTCAGTTCCTCGCGATCAATGCTGCACAGATAGTCGATCACTAACGCCTGTGGCCATTTTTGCGCCTGATAATGGCCTTCCGGCGTCAGCAGCTGTGAGTTGTAAACTTCAAACGGTCCCCAGTTCAGCGTGGCGCGTCCCACCTGCCGCCAGTGATCCCACGGTGTGGCGGCGATAGCAGAGAATGAAAACAGCAGCGGTATTGCCAGCAGTAAAAAACGTTTCATCAGGTTCTCCGTGTGTTACGGAACAATACCGGCAGACTTACCAGCGGCAGGAAAACCGCCCATCCGGCGGCCAGCGCCAGCCAGACGTAAACCGGTGCGGCGATGAGCTGCATGGCGCCGAGCTGCATACCGAGGAAATACGCCAGCGGCCCGCTGACCGCGCCGAGCGGGATCAGCCAGAACCACGCGAGGCGTATTACGCCAAGCAGCCACAGCCACCACGCGCTGAACCCCAGCCAGAGCGTCATCATCCACGGCGGAACAGCCTGCGAATCTGTAAATTCCAACAGACCCAAAATACACCACAGCGAATCAAGCATGATGCCCAGCGTGCAAACGACCGCCACCCATAAACGTCGATGCGAAGGCGTAAACGCCAGCATCAGAAAACTGCTGATCAGCAGAAAAAAGATAAACTGGTCGCGTCCCCAGACTGCCAGTGTCCACCAGACATCAAAGCCCAGCGTCAGCAGCCAGAACCGCCACGATTTCATCCGCGTCGCTCAGCGATAAGTTGTACGGTGCTGATGGTACGGGCGCGGAATCCGGCCTCGCAGTAGCACAGGTAAAACAGCCACAGGCGGCGGAAATGTTCGTCCTGAACGCCGTCCGGTTGAGCATTCCAGTAACGCTGTACCCGTTCGCGCCATTCGTGCAGCGTGCGGGCGTAATCAAAACCGATGTCGAACAAGTCGCGCACCACCAGGCCGGTATAACGGGTCATCGTTTCATTCATGGCGGTAATAGACGGCAGAAAACCGCCGGGAAAAACGTAGCGCTGAATAAAATCGACTTTGCGGCTGTACGTCGCGTAACGCTGATCGGCAATGGTGATTGCCTGGATCGCCAGCCGTCCCTGTGGTTTTAGCAGGGCATTGCAGCGTTTGAAGAAGGTGGAAAGGTAGCGTTTCCCGACGGCTTCGATCATTTCGATGGAAACCAGCTTGTCGTACTGGCCGTCGAGCGAGCGGTAATCTTCAAATAACACCGTCACGCGGTCGCTCAGCCCGGCATTCGCAATGCGTTGGCTGGCGTAGCGGAACTGCTCGCGGGAAATAGTGGTGGTCGTCACTTTGCAGCCGTATTCACGGGCGGCAAACTCTGCCATCGCGCCCCAGCCGGTACCGATTTCCAGCAGGTGATCGCCCGCATGCAGTTGCAGTTGTTCGCACAAGCGGCGCATTTTGGCTTCCTGCGCCTGTTCCAGCGACATCTGCGGTGTCTGATACCAGGCAGATGAATAGAGCATTTGCTCATCCAGAAAGCCCTGATAAAAATCGTTGCCGAGATCGTAATGCGCGGAGATATTTTTGCGCGCCTGCGTCGGGCTGTTGCGGCGGAATAAGTGAATCAGCCTGTTCAGCGGCGTACTCAGCCAGCTCAGCCGCGCTTCGATTTTATCCACCAGCTTCATGTTTTCGGCCAGCAGTTGCAGAACCGCCGTCAGATTGGGCGTCGTCCAGTCGCCATCAATAAAACTTTCGCCCGCCGCGATGCTTCCTCCGAGCAAAACCCGCCGGTAAGCCCGCAGATTGTGAACTTCAATTTCGCCCTGCAAAGGGGCTGTCGCGTCGCCAAAAAAGACCGCATCTTCACCCGGTTCACGCAGCGTTAACCCGGCGCCATTCAGATTTTTTAATACGCCGAGAATCAGTGCGCGTGCAGCCTTGCTGCGCCGGTTCATCGCCCCTTCGCGGGCGAATTGCACTTCGGGTTGGCTCATGGTCAGTCCTTATCAACGGGAGGATGAGAATAAACAGGTGCCCGTTTCAGCCACAGTTTTACCGCCTGCCAGTAAATCGTCAGGGCGGTTTTCGCGGTCATGAGAGGCAGCCGCCATAATTGCTGGCGCAACGCGTCGCGGGTCAGCGGGCGGGCAGTCAGCGACAGGGCAGCATCGAATTCCCGTTCTTTACGGTGATTTTCGATAGTGATATGTAATTCTTTTCCCGGGGATGTCAGACGCCAGTGATAGACCATGTCCATCGGATTAAAAGGCGACACATGGAAGGCTTTCGGGACCGGCTGCGAACCGTCGGGCAGCACGGCGTAGGTGTGGCGTTCATTCCAGGGCGTGTTCCGCACCTCGGCCAGCATCCAGCGCAAAATTCCGGTCTTATCATAAAGGTAGTAGAAATTGACCGGATTGAAATAACAGCCGAAATAACATAACTGACAAAGCAACATTACCCGTCCGTCAGGGCGATCGCCGGTCAGTTCGGCAATTCTTTCCTGCGCTTTGGTTTTGATGTCGCCGCCGCCCAGATAATCTTTTCGGCGAAAGCTGGCCGGCGAAAAACGTTCCAGCTTTACGCCGAGTGCAGGCAGTTGTTCCAGCTCATCGAGATCAATCAGCGGCATGAAAATGTCGTAATCGAAACGGTGTTCGACCGGCGTAAACCGCCGGTGGCGCACGGTACCGACGTACAACGTGCTGTTCATGACGCCTCTGTATGAACGCATCCCAGTTTGCAAGGCTTTCGTTGTTCTAACTTCGACGAGTAGTTGCAGCTCTGTATC